>NZ_JBHYHC010000010.1:122808-125749 GCF_042738955.1 Umezawaea sp. NPDC059074 | reverse complement strand
TTGGCCCGATCAAGGGGCAAATCTAGGGGCCCCAAATCAAATCGGACACAGCGGGCTGGAAATCGAAGCCGCCGACCGGCCAGGCTGGAAGCCGAAGACGCCGGGAGACCCAACGGTCGAACGCGGTCAAAGCCACGTCGGATCGACATGCGCCTCAATGATCGCGGCGATCTCGTCCGGGTACTTGAGATCGGCTCCGTGATCACGCCCAGGCATGGTCACACGAGTGGCGTGCGGCATGACAGCGGCGATAGCGTCCAGACGTTCAGCCAGGTGAACCGGACTGCGATCCCCACCCAACAGGACCGTGGGCACGGCAACACGCGCGTAGACGTCCAACCGAACACCCAACTCGTCCAACGCCGCCAAGGAGTTGAGCTGCCCCGGCACCAACCGGCGGTACTTCGGGACCAAAGCCACAGCCGCCCCAGCCAGCCTCGCCTGCCACGGCGGCAAACCCACGGTCTGGCGGAAGAAGAGCGCCATAGCCCGACCAGGGTTCCCCGCCTTCAAAGCAGCCTGGGCCTGCGCCAGGATCTCGCCGCCCAACGGCGCACCGATGACCGCAGCAGGCTCGAAAACCACCGCCCCGGTAAACGACGAGGGCGAAGCGGCCAAAGCCTCCAGAGCCACGACCCCGCCATCGGAGTGGCCGTAGAGGAACGCCGGTTCATCCAGTGAGCGGACCACGGCCAGGACGTCGTCGACCTCCTGGGCGATCGTGCACGGCAAAGTAGCGAGGTCGAGGCGGTATTGCCTGCGGTGCAGGCGGATCACGCGGAATCTGCGGGCCAGCAAAGCTGCCAGTTTGTGGTCTCTGGTGCCGTCGTCCAGGCCCGGGTGGAGGAGCACGATCGGGTGGCCTGTGCCCTCGTCGTGCACCTGTACGTCGGTGCCGTCCGGTGCGGTGATCGTCATGGCAGCCTCCTGGAAACGCGAGGCTAGTGCCTTTATGTCGGTGCCTTGAGGCAGGATCGGGGAGGTGACCACTCATCCCGCTGCCGTGATCCCGAACCCGCTGTTCACCGACCCTGAGACTGAAGCCCGGTGGCGGGCTCGTTTCACCGCGCCTCGGATGTCCGCGCCTTCCTGGGCGGAGAACGCGCCGGATCGGAACCTGTACCTGTCCAACGCCGCCGGGGCGTGGGAGATCTACGCCTGGGATCGGGCCGCCGACACGCACCGCAAGGTGACGGACCGGCCCAACGGCACGTCGCACGGGCGGCTCAGTCCGGACGGGGAGGCGATCTGGTGGTTTGCCGACCAGGACGGCGACGAGTTCGGGTTGTGGGTGAGTGAGCCGTTCGTCGCTGATGGGCAGGAGGCAGGGGCCGCTGTCGAAGGGGTGCCTGCCGGGTACTCGGCGGGGCTGGAGATCGGTGAGGACGTCGTCGCTGTCGGGGTGTCCACGGATGACGGTGCGTCGGTGTGGGTGTCGCGCAAGGGTGGTGTCGCCGAGGTCGTCTACCAGCACGAGAACGACGGTGGGTTGGACGCGCTGTCCAAGGACGAGACGCTGTTGGTGATCTCGCACTCCGAGCACGGCGACAGCAGGCACCCGGCGTTGCGGGTGCTGTCGGTGGAGACCGGCGCCGTTGTCGCGGACAAGTGGGACGGTGAGGGCAAGGCGTTGGGCGCGATCGCGTTCAGCCCGGTGCTCGGGGACAACCGGGTGCTGGTGCAGCACGAGCGCCGTGGGCGGGAGGAGCTGCTGCTGTGGGACGTGGTGGCGGACACCGAGACCGAGGTCGTGGTGGACCTGCCCGGTGAGGTCGTCGCCGACTGGTACCCGGACGCGACCGCGTTGCTCCTCGTGCACACGTTCGAGGCGCGCAACACCCTGTACCGCTTGGACCTGGCCTCCGGGTCGCTGTCCCTTCTGGACACTCCGCACGGGACGGTCGGGGCGGCGAGCGTGCGTCCGGACGGGACGGTCGAGTACGCGTGGTCGTCCGCCGCGCAGCCGCCGGTGATCCGCGCGCTGTCGCCGGACGGCGTGGAGCGGGTGCTGCTGGAGTCGGACGGGCCGAAGGCGCCCGGTTCGGAGGACGTGGCCGACGTGTTCGTGGAGGGGCCCGGTGGCCGGGTGCACGCCCTCGTGGCGCGGCCCGCGGGTGCGCCGGACGGGCCGCTGCCGACGGTGTTCAGCCTGCACGGCGGGCCGCAGTCGGCCGACGAGGACCGGTTCTCCGGGTACCGCTCGGTGTGGTTGGACGCGGGGTTCGCGGTCGTGCACGTCAACTACCGCGGCTCGACCGGGTACGGGTCGGCGTGGCGGGACGCGATCGAGGGCAAGCCCGGCCTGACGGAGCTGGCGGACGTGGCCGCGGTGCACGACTGGGCCGTGGAGTCCGGGTTCGCGGACCCGGCGAAGTGCGTGGTCAACGGCGCCTCGTGGGGCGGGTACCTGAGCCTGCTGGCGCTGGGCACGCAGCCGGAGCGGTGGGCCGTCGGCACGTCGATGATCCCCGTGGCGGACTACCTGGCGGCGTACGAGGACGAGATGGAGCCGCTGCGGGCGTTCGACCGGGCGCTGTTCGGCGGCTCGCCGGAGGAGCTGCCGGACCTGTACCGCGAGTGCTCGCCGCTGACGTACGTGGACGCCGTGCGCGCGCCCGTGCTGGTGCTGGCGGGCGAGAACGACCCGAGGTGCCCGATCCGGCAGGTCGACAACTACCTGGACCGGTTGGCCGAGCGCGGCGCGGTGTACGAGATGTACCGCTACGACGCGGGCCACGGGTCGCTGGTGATCGAGGAGTCGATCAAGCAGACGGCGGCCGAGGTGTCCTTCGCGCTGCGCCACCTGCCGAGCTAGAGCCGACGGGAGCGGGGGCCGGGGGGGCACCCCCGCCGGCGCCCCCCGACCCCCCCGGGGGCGGGCGCCAACCCGGGGGGGATTAAACAAAACCACGCCCCCCAACGCGGGCAGAAAAAGGGTTGA
>NZ_JBHYHC010000010.1:69883-122798 GCF_042738955.1 Umezawaea sp. NPDC059074 | reverse complement strand
GGGTCGGTGGTTATGGTGTTGTCTATCAAGCAGCCGGCGGCCGCGGTGCCTTTCGCGCTGCGCCACCGGCCGACATAGCCCCGCCGGGCGCGGCCGCCGCGTAAAAACCGCGGCGCCCGCCACGTCACGCCTGCTGGGCCTGCCACATCCAGTGCGCCTGCTCGACCTGCTTGGTGATCTCGATCAGCAGGTCCTGGGTGACCAGGTCCGGCTTGTCCGTCGCCTCGATGCGCGTGCGGAGCCGCTCGATGAGCTGGGCGAGGATGCCGACGATCGAGCTGATCACCGTGTCCTCGTCCTGCCAGCCCTCCGGGAAGTCCAGCACGGAGTTCTCGGCGACCACGCGCACCTTGCCGTTGGGCGAGACGCCCAGCGCGCTGGCGCGCTCGGCCACCTCGTCGGTGTACGTCCGCGCGAACGTGACCAGCTCGTCGAGCTGGAGGTGCACGCTGCGGAAGTTCTTGCCGACGATGTTCCAGTGCGCCTGCTTGGCGATCAGGGACAGGTCGACCAGGTCGACGAGGGTGCTCTGGAGCACCTCGCCCACCGCGTCCTTCTCGGCCTGGCCGAGCGGGGAACTGATCGGTGACTTGACTGGCATGGCTTTCAGCGCCTCCTTCAGACGGTGGCGGTCACGGCCACCTCGATGTTGCCGCGAGTCGCGTTGGAGTACGGGCAGAGCTGGTGCGCGTCGTGGACGAGCTTGTCGGCCACGGACTGCTCGACGCCCTCGACGCGGGCGACCAGGTCCACGGTCAGGTGCATGCCCACCGCGTCGCCCTCGACGCGGCCGATGCCGACCTTCGCGGTCACCTCGGTCACGCCGATCTGGATCTTGGCGATGCGCGCCGACGCCCGCAGGGCGCCGTTGAAGCACGCGGCGTAGCCCGCGGCGAACAGCTGCTCCGGGTTGGTGCCGCCTCCGGGGCCGCCCATCTCCTGGGGGATCGCGACCAGCTCGTCCAGCACGCCGTCCGAGGAGCGGATCTCGCCGTTGCGGCCTTCCCCGACGGCGACGGCTTCGGCGGTGTAGAGCACGTTCATGGACGCTCTCCTTCGAGCTGAGGTGGTTTCCCGGAGTTTCTACTGCTTGGTAACCACTCCACAACCCTCTTCGACTCCCGGTGGTGGGGCAACTCACCCGGCGAAGGCGTACCCGAAGGCGTGACCGGTCAACCTGACTGTGACAGGGCGAACTCGGCCACCTGGCGGCCGATCACGCGGAGCGTCTCGGCCACCGCCGGGTCGGAGCAGCCGCCGTCCTCGTCGAACGTCACGTCACCGGAGTGCACGGCCGCGCCCAGCGGCGTGGGCCAGCCGCGCAGCGCGTGCACGATGGAGCGCAGCGCGGTCAACGTCGTGACGGACGCCTGCCACCCCTGCGCGGCGGCGACGCAGCCGACCGCGCGGCCCGTGAGGTACGGGCGTTCGTCGGTGCGGAGGTCCTCGACGTAGTCGAGCGCGTTCTTCACCAGCCCGGACACCGTGCCGTGGTAGCCGGGCGACACCAGCACCACGCCATCGGCCTCGCGCAGCGCCTTGACCAACCTGGACGCGGCTTCGGGCCGGTCGGCGACGTGCGGGTCGTAGAACGGGAGCACGAGGTCGGGGCCGGTCACCTCGACGGTGTGCGCACCGGCTTCCCGCGCGCCCGACAGCGCGATCCTCATCGCGCGCTCGGACTGCGAATTGGGGCGGATGGAGCCCCCGATGCCCACCACGGTGACCGTCATTCCTGGAGATCCTTCCACCTGCGCGAACCGACCGACCCCGACCGTACGACCTCCAGCGCGCTGGAGGTCCACTCGGTCGGGACCCTCGTCACACCGCCTACCGATGGGTAACATCCGTTCCATGTCGAAGCTCGCCGAGTCCGTGCCCACCGGCGTCCTCGCGGGCGCGCTGCGTTTCGCGTTCGGCCTCCCCGCCCCGCTGCGCCGGCTGGTCACCGGGAGGCCGATCGTCGTGGACGGCCAGCGCCTGCACCCGGACGCCCAGCTGCTGCTGCGACTGCAACAGCTCAGCGGCCTGGAGTGGGGCATGACCACGCCCGCGGAGGACCGCGTCGCCCTGGCCCAGACCAACGCCCTCGTCTGCGGCCCGGTCGTGCAGGGCGTGGCCGTCCGGCCGGTGCGCATCCCCCGTGAGGACGGCCAGATCCCCGGCCGCGTCTACGAGCCGGTCGGCCTGGCCCCGGACTCGGCGATGTTGATCTTCTACCACGGTGGCGGCTGGGTCAGCGGCGATCTCGACAGCCACGACAACCTGTGCCGCTTCCTGGCGCTGGAAGCGGGCGTCCGCGTCCTCGCGGTCGACTACCGCCTCGCTCCGGAACACCCGTTCCCGGCCGCCGTGGACGACGTCATGGTCGCCTTCGAGTGGGCCGTGGAGCACGCAGCCGACCTCCGGGTCGACCCGGCCCGCATCGCCTTGGGCGGCGACAGCGCGGGCGGCAACCTGGCCGCCGTGACCGCCCTGCGAGCGGCCCAAGCGGGCGGCCCGACCCCGGTGTTCCTGCTGCTCCTCTACCCGGCCGTGGACGCCTCGACCCGCCGCCGCTCCCGCGACCTGTTCGGCAACGGCTTCTTCCTCACCGACGCGAAGATGGACTGGTTCCGCGACCACTACGCCCCCGAGGCCGAGTCCTGGGTGGACCCGCGCCTCTCGGTGCTGCTGGCCGACGACCTCAGCGCGCTCCCGCCGACCTACCTGGCGACCGCGGGCTTCGACCCGCTGCGGGACGAGGGCGAGGCGTTCGCGGAGAAGCTGGCCAAGGCGGGCGTCCCGGTGGTCCTCCGCCGCCACGAGGGCCTGTTCCACGGCTTCGCCAACGTCCTGGGCCTGGGCGGCATCTACCGCGAGGCGGTCTCGGAGGCGGTCGGCTCGCTCCGGACCGGCCTGGCACTGGCCAACGCGCGGCAGGACGTGCCGAAGACCGCCTAGCCGAGTGGCCCTGGGCCAGGCCCAGGGCCACCCCCGGCTACTTCCCGAAAGCCGACGCGATCCGGTCCCCGGTCTCCTTGTCGATGTTCCGCCAGTACTCGAACACCCGCTCCAGCACCCGCTCGGACACCCCGTTCCCGGCGTGCCCGACGACGGTCTCCACCAGCCGGTCCCGCTGCTCGGCCATGAACACCTCGCGCACCAGCACCCCGGCCTGCCCGAAGTCGTCGTCCTCGACGTGCAGCTTGTAGGCCGCCCGCACCACGGCGTCCTCGACCCCGTAGGTGGAGGTCACCTCACCCGCCAGCGCGGGGTTGGCGTGCGGCCCGCCGTAGGAGTTGGGCGCGTAGACGGGATCGGACGCGTTGCCGTACCGCATCGCCCCGTCCTTGGAGTACGAGTTCACCGGCGACTTGGGCCGGTTCACCGGCAGCTGCGCGTAGTTCGCCCCGATCCGGTACCGGTGCGCGTCCGGGTAGGCGAAGATCCGCCCGATCAGCATCTTGTCCGGCGAGGTCCCGATCCCCGGCACCAGGTTCGTCGGCTCGAACGCCGCCTGCTCGATCTCCGCGAAGTAGTCCGCGGGGTTCCGGTCCAGTGTCAGCTTCCCGACCGTGATCAGCGGGTAGTCGGCGTGCGGCCACACCTTCGTCAGGTCGAACGGGTTGAACCGGTAGTTCTCCGCCTCCGCGTACGGCATCACCTGGACCTTGAGCGTCCACGACGGGAAGTCCCCGCCCTCGATCGCGTGCCACAGGTCGGCGCGGTGGGCGTCCGCGTCCTCCCCGGCGATCCGGGCGGCCTCCTCGGACGTCAACGTCTCGATGCCCTGGTCCGTCTTGAAGTGGTACTTCACCCAGAACTTCTCGCCCGCGGCGTTCTCCCACAGGTACGTGTGCGAGCCGTACCCGTTCTGGTGCCGCCACGTCTTCGGGATCCCGCGGTCCCCCATCAGCCACGTCACCTGGTGCGCGGTCTGCGGCTGCAACGTCCAGAAGTCCCACTGCATGTCGTGGTCGCGGCGCCCGGTGTCCACGCGGCGCTTCTGCGACCGGATGAAGTCCGGGAACTTGATCGGGTCGCGCAGGAAGAACACCGGGGTGTTGTTGCCGACGAGGTCGTAGTTGCCCTCGGAGGTGTAGAACTTCAGCGCGAAGCCGCGCGGGTCGCGCCACGTGTCGGGCGAGCCCAACTCCCCGGCGACGGTGGAGAAGCGCAGCAGCGTCTCGGTCTTCACGCCGGGCTGGAACAGGGCCGCGCGGGTGTACCGGCTGACGTCCTCGGTCGTCTCGAAGTGGCCGAAGGCGCCACCACCCTTGGCGTGCACGACCCGTTCGGGCACGCGTTCGCGGTTGAACTGCGCGTTCTTCTCGATCAGGTAGTGGTCCTGGAGCAGGATCGGCCCGTTGGCGCCCAGGGTCAGCGAGTGGTCGTCGCTCGCCACCGGGATGCCGACGTTGTTCGTGGTGGGACGCGGTCGGGTCACGGAGTAAGCCCCTCGTTCGTGGTGGTGACCGGCACTCCCGCACCGGCGGGGTCCCGGCGTCACGGCCAGTCCATGTGACCACGTTTACTGGAATGGGTCAAGAAAAGACCGGGGGTTAAGGAGTTGACCCGCTGAGGCACCATGGGGTCGTGAACCCCGCTAACTACCTCGACGTCCTCCGCCTGCCCAGGGTCCGCCCGTCGATGCTGCTGATGCTCCTCGCGAGGATCCCCACGACGGCCTCGGGCATGACGCTGACGCTGCACGTGGTGCTGGCGCTGGACAAGGGGTACGGCGCGGCGGGGCTGGTCGGCACGACGGGGACCATCGGGATCGCGCTGGGCGCGCCGCTCATGGGACGGCTCATCGACCGGCGCGGGCTGCGGACCGTGATGGTCCTGAGCACGGTCACCGAAGGCCTGTTCTGGTTCACCGCACCTTCCCTGTCCTACCCGGTGCTGCTGGTGACCTCGCTGCTGAGCGGGATCACCGTGCTGCCGATGATGTCCATCGGACGGCAGGTGCTGACCGCGCTGGTGCCGGTCGCGCAGCGGCGCACGGCGCTGGCGATGGACTCGATGGCCGTCGAGGTCTCGTACATGGCGGGCCCCGCGCTGGGCGTGCTGCTGACCACGACCGCCGACAGCCGGACCGCGCTGTGGGTCGTGGGCGCGGCGATGGTCGCGTCCGGTGTGGCGCTGTGGATCGCGAACCCGCCGGTCCGCAACGAGGAGGAGGCGTTCGCCGGGGAACGGCCGCCGCGGCGCGAGTGGTTGACGCCCGCGGTGCTGGCCCTGCTCGTGACGTCCTCCGGCGCGATCCTCGTGCTGGCGGGCACCGAGGTGGCGCTGGTCGCCGCCCTCCAGGAGCAGGGGCACGTCCGGTGGACCGGTGTGCTGGTCATCGGCATGTGCCTGGCCTCGATGGTCGGCGGCTTCGTCTACGGCGGGCTCGCCAAGGCCCCGACCCCGCGCTTCCTGATGGCCACGATGGGGCTGCTCGCGATCCCCGTCGGCCTCGCCACCGGGTCGCTGTGGCTGCTCGCGCTGGCGCTGCTCCCGGCGAACTTCCTGGCCGCGCCGATGATCGCCAGCAGCGGCGAGGTGCTCACCCGGTTGACGCCCGCGGCGGTCCGCGGCGAGGCGATGGGGTTGCAGGGGTCCGCGTTCACCGTGGGCGCGGCGTTCGGCGGCCCGCTGGCCGGGTTCGTGATCGACCACTCGTCGGCCGGGTGGGGCTTCGCGGCCGTCGGGGCGGCCGGGGCCGGGATCGCCGGGATCGGCGCGCTGGTGGACCGGCGGGCCGGTCGGCGCGAGGTCGTCGAGGTCGGCTGATCAGCGCGCCAGGTCCGCCGTGAGGTCGTGCAGCGCGTGGTAGACGCGCTCGACCAGCGGGCGGGTGCGGGCGAGGTGGCGGACCGCCTCCGGGTCGGGCGCGATCGTCTTGGTCGGCACGACGAGGTCCGCCGCCGCGGTCAGCGACGGCAGCACGTCCAGGGCGCGCCAGGCGATCAGCGCCGCGCCGACGCCGGAGCCCTCGCTGTCGTCGGCGAGTTCCAGCTCCATGCCGAACGCCGAGGCCAGCACCGTGGCCCACAGGTCGTTGCGGAACGCGCCGCCGGTGACGCGGATGCTGTCCACGCGGGCCCCGGTGGAGCGGACGCCGTCCAGCACCAGCGCCAACTGCTGGCCCACGCCCTCCACCAGGGCGCGGGTGATCTCCGCGCGACCGTGTTCGCGGCGCAGGCCCACGAGGGTGGCGCGCGGGTCCGGGTCCCACCACGGCGCGCGCTCGGCCAGGAGGTACGGCAGGGCCACGAGCCCGTTCGCCCCCACCGGGACCGCGGCGGCCTCGTCGAGCAGCGCGCTCACGTCGACCCCGAACGTCTCGGCGGCCCACTGCGCCACGACGCCGCCGTTGCTGATCGCGCCGCCCAGCACCCACAGGCCCTCGCCGATGGCGTAGCAGAACACCCGGCCCCGCTCGTCCACACCGGGCTGGTCGCGCACGACCCGCAGCGCGCCGCTGGTGCCCAGCGACAGCGCCGCCACACCCGGAGCCACCGCGCCCACGCCGAGGTTCGCCATCGGACCGTCGCCGCCGCCCATGACGACCGGCAGCCCCACGGGCAGGCCGGGGACCACGGCGGTCAGCGGCGCGGAGTCGGTGGGGGCCAGCAGTTCCGGCAGCTGCGCGGCCGTGACGCCCGCGAACGCCAGGGACTCCGGGTGCCACGCGAGGCGGTGGATGTCCATCAGACCGGTGCCGGACCCCGAGGAGTGCTCGGTGGCGAAGCGGCCGGTGAGGCGGAGACCGATGAAGTCCTTCAGGCCGCACCAGCGGGCCGACGACGCCAGGTCCGGGTGGTGCTGCGAGAACCAGGCCAGTTTGGACAGCGGCGCGAACGGGTGGATGGGCGTGCCGGTGATCCGGTGCAGCGCGGTGCCCTCGGCGGTGCCGCGCAGCCGGGCGGTCTGCTCGGTGGCGCGGTTGTCGGCCCAGCTCAACGACCCGGTCAGCGGCTCGCCGTCGGCGTCGACCGCCAGCAGGGTGTGCATGGCCCCGGTCAACGACAGGGCGACCACGTCCACACCGGACTGGGCGCACCACGCCGCGACCTCGCGCAGGGCCAGGAGCGCGGCCTCCAGGACCTGGAGCGGGTCGTGGGTGGCCTCGCCCGACGGTGTCGTGCGGAGCGGGTAGCCGTGCTCGGCGCCGAACAGCACCCGAGCCCGCTGGTCCACCGCGATGACCTTCGTCGCGGTGGTGCCGAGGTCCACACCGAGCACTGCCTGCGTCATGCGGGAGACGGTAATCGACGGGGCGCTCCCGACGTGTCGGAAGCGCCCCGCGATCGGAGGATCAGAGCCGGTCGACCAGGCCCTCGGCGATCTCGTAGGTGTTGAGCGCCGCGCCCTTGCGCAGGTTGTCGCCGCAGACGAAGAAGTCCAGCGTGTTCGGGAAGTCCAGCGCCTGCCGGACCCGCCCGACGTACGTCGGGTCCTCGCCGACGACGTCCACCGGCGTCGGGAACTGCTTCACGGTCGGGTCGTCGACCAGCACGATGGACGGCTGCGCCTCGAAGATCTTGTGCGCCGCCTCGACGGTGACCTCGCGGGCGAACACCGCGTGGACCGCCAGCGAGTGCGTCGTCACGACGGGCACGCGGACGCAGGTCGCGGAGACCTTCAGGTCCGGGATGCCGAGGATCTTGCGGGACTCGTTGCGGACCTTCAGCTCCTCGCTGGTCCAGCCGTCGTCCTTGAGCGAGCCCGCCCACGGGATGACGTTCAGCGCCAGCGGGGCCGGGAACGGCGAGTCCGAGACCGGCAGGCCCGCCGCGTCGAGGACCTCGCGCACGTCGCCCGCGCGGACGCCGACGTCCTTGCCCGCCACCGCTTCCAGCTCGGCGCGGAGGCGGTCGATCGCGGGCTGGCCGCCACCGGAGGCCGCCTGGTAGGAGGAGACGACGAGTTCCTTCAGCTCGAACTCGCGGTGCAGGGCGCCCAGCGACGCCATCATCGACAGCGTCGTGCAGTTCGGGTTCGCGATGATCCCCTTGGGGCGCTGGGAGATCTGGTCCGCGTTGACCTCCGGGACCACCAGCGGGACCTCGGCGTCCATCCGGAACGCGCCGGAGTTGTCGACGGCCACCGCGCCGCGCGACGCCGCGATCGGCGCCCACTCCGCGGAGACCTCGTCCGGCACGTCGAACATGGCGATGTCGACGCCGTCGAACGCCTCGGGCGACAGCGCGACGACGGTCAGCTCCTCACCGCGGACGGTGAGCTTCTTGCCCGCCGACCTGGCCGAGGCGATCAGCCGGATCTCGCTCCACGGCACGGATTCCCGGCCGTTCATGATGTCGATCATGACGGTGCCGACGGCCCCCGTCGCGCCGACCAGCGCCAGAACCGGGCCCGTGCTCATCGTCCACTCCCCGCGTACACCACAGCCTCCTCGTCGCCGCCCAGCTCGAACGCGTCGTGCAGGGCACGGACGGCGTCGTCGAGCTGCGTGTCGCGGCAGATGACCGAGATCCGGATCTCCGACGTGGAGATGATCTCGATGTTGACGCCCGCCGTGGCGAGCGCCTCGCAGAACGTCGCCGTCACGCCGGGGTGCGAGCGCATCCCCGCGCCGATCAGCGACACCTTGCCGACGTGGTCGTCGTAGAGCACCGCGTCGAAACCGACGTCCTCACGGGCCTTGTTCAGCGCCGCGACGGCGCGCGGGCCGTCGTCCTTCGGCAGCGTGAACGTGATGTCGGTGCGGCCGTCGGCGGCGCGCGAGATGTTCTGCACCACCATGTCGATGTCGATCTCGGCCTGCGCCACGACGCGGAAGATCTTGGCCGCCACGCCGGGGTGGTCGGGCACGGCGGTCACGGTGACCTTGGCCTCCGACCGGTCGTGCGCGACACCGGTGATCATCGCCTGTTCCACGGGCTTGTCCTCCACTGACCCGGACACGATGGTCCCTGGCTTGTTGCTGAACGAAGAGCGGACGTGCACGGGGACGCTGTAGCGGCGCGCGTACTCGACGCAGCGCAGCATCAGCACCTTCGCGCCGCAGGCGGCCATCTCGAGCATCTCCTCGTAGGTGATGGTCTCGAGCCGCTTGGCGTTGGGCACGATGCGGGGGTCGGCGGTGAACACGCCGTCCACGTCGGTGTAGATCTCGCAGACGTCGGCCTTGAGCGCGGCGGCCAGCGCCACCGCGGTCGTGTCCGTGCCACCGCGCCCGAGCGTGGTGATCTCCTTGCTGTCCTGGCTGACGCCCTGGAACCCGGCGACGATCGCGATCGCCCCGTCGGCCAGCGCGTCGGAGATCCGGCTCGGCGTCACGTCGATGATGCGCGCCTTGCCGTGCACGGACGTGGTGATCACGCCCGCCTGCGAGCCGGTGTACGAGCGGGCCTCGGCCCCCAGCGCGTGGATCGCCATCGCCAGCAGCGACATCGAGATGCGCTCACCGGAGGTGAGCAGCATGTCGAGCTCGCGGGCGGGCGGCACCGGGGACACCTGGCGGGCCAGGTCGAGCAGCTCGTCGGTCGAGTCGCCCATCGCGGAGACCGCGACCACGACGTCGTTGCCGGCTTTTCGGGTCGCGACGATCCGCTCCGCCACCCGTTTGATCCGCTCGGCACTTCCGACCGAGGAACCGCCGTACTTCTGGACGACGAGCGCCACCGACTGACCTCCTTGTGGATCAAATTCCCACGTCGCAGGCAGCCTACCTGTGTCAAGGAGTGGACTACGGCGGCCGTGACGGGCACTACTCTCGTGGCCGTGTCGACAGTCCAGGCGGTGGCCGATCCCCCGGCGGAGCGCGACGAGGAGCCCTCGTTGCGCGAACGGCTGGCGCTCGTGCTGAGACATCGCGTGACGCTGCTGCTCGCCCCGGCGCTGGTGTTCCTGGTGATCCGCCAGCTCGGGCTGCTCGTGCTCGGGCTGATGGCGGACCGGTGGCACAAGAACCCGACGACGGCGCTGACGTCGTGGGACGGCCAGTGGTTCCTCGGCATCGCCGAGGGCGGCTACGGCGACGTGCCGCGGTTCCTGGTCGACGCGTTCGGCAAGCGCACGCCGGAGACGCCGCTGGCGTTCTTCCCCGGCTACCCGGCGCTGATCCGCTGGGTCGACGGGCTGCCGGGCGTGGAGACGCGCGGCGCGGCGTTCACCGTGAGCCTGGTCGGCGCCGTGTTCTGCGCGTACGGGCTGTTCCGGCTCGGGTCGGCGATCCGCGGCGGGTCGCCGAGGGCCGGGCTGGTGCTGGTGGCGCTGTTCGCCGCGTCCCCCATGGCGATCGTGCTGTCGATGACGTACTCCGAGGCCACGTTCTGCGCGCTGGCCGCGTGGGCGCTGGTCGGCGTGGTGGAGCGGAAGTGGGTGCTCGCGGGCCTGTGCACGGCCGCGGCGGGCCTGGTCCGGCCGACGGCGGCGGCGCTGCTGCTGGCCGTGGGGCTGGCCGCGCTCGTGGCCGTGATCACCCGGCGGGACGGCTGGAAGCCGTGGGTGGGCGGCCTGATCGCGCCGCTGGGCCTGCTCGGCTACCTCGGTTACGTGGCCGCGCGCACCGGGCAGCTCGACGGCTGGTTCGCGGTGCAGCGGCGCGGCTGGGACTCGCGGTTCGACGGCGGCGCGGCGACGTGGAAGTTCGCGCTGGCCAACCTCGGCGAGCCGCGGTCGGTGCTGGAGCTGACGACCGTGTGGTTCCTGCTGATCGCGATCGCGCTGGTGGTGCTGGGCTTCCGGCGGCGGCTGGAGTGGCCGCTGCTGGTCTACGGGATCGGGGTGCTGGTGATGGACCTCGGCTCGAACGGCCTGATGAACTCGAAGGCCCGGCTGCTGCTGCCCGCGTTCACGCTGCTGATCCCGGCCGCGCTGGCCCTCGCGAAGCGGCGGACGTCGACGGCCGTGGCCCTGCTGACCGGGCTCGCGGTGTTCAGCGCCTGGTTCGGGGCGTACGCCATCACGGCCTGGCAGTACGCGATCTGATGATCCCGGCGATCGAGCAGCGGTGGAGCCCACGGGCGTTCGACCCCGTGGCGGAGGTGTCCCCCGAGCAGGTGGGCGTGCTGCTGGAGGCGGCGCGGTGGGCCGCGTCGCACGGCAACACGCAGCCGGCGCGGTTCCTGCTGGGCTACCGGGGCGACCCGACGTTCACCCGGATCCTGGAGGCGCTGCGGCCGAAGAACCGGACGTGGGCGCACCGCGCGTCGGTGCTGCTGGTCGGCGCGGTCGTGACCGCCGACGAGCGCGGGCCGCTGCCGAACACGGTGTACGGGCTGGGGCTGGCGGTGCAGAACCTGGTGCTCCAGGCCGTGGACCTCGGGCTAGTCGCGCACCAGATCGGCGGGTTCGACAAGGACGCGGTGCGGACGGCGTTCGCGCTGCCCGACGACGCGGAGCCGGTGGTGGCCATCGCCGTGGGGAGGCTCGGCGACGTGGCGGACCTGCCGGAGGAGCTCCAGGCCAGGGAGACCCGACCGCGCAAGCGCAAGCCGTTGACCGAGCTGGTGTTCAGCGGGACGTGGGGCGAGCCGGCGTTCTCAGGCGAGACGGCGGACGAGCCGCAGCACGAGTGACCTGACGAAGAGCCAGAAGAGGGCCGCGATCCCGAAGTTCACGATGACCGCGAGCGTCGGGTCGGCGGGCGCGAACAGGTCGTGGAAGCCCAGCGAGAGCGGCTGGGCGAGGTCGCTGATCGTGGACGTGATCCCGTTGTCCGGGTTCGCCTTGCCGACGGTCAGCACCACGTGGGCGACGAGGACCATCGCGATGGCGAGGCCCGCCCAACCGACGACGACGGCCACGGCGCCCACGACCTTCGCGCGGACGCCGTGACCGGCGCTTACCTGGTTCTCGGCCATGTCAACCAGTGTGACACAGACTTACCGACCAGTAGCTAGCGAGCGAGGAGACGGGCGATGATGCCCGTGACGACCAACCAGAACACGGCCGCCAGACCGTAGTTCAGGATGATGCTGAGGTTGTAGCTCTCGAAGCTGAACAGGCCCGGGAAGAAGAGCGCCAAGGGCTCGGCGAGCGACTTCACGAACGAGAAGAACGCGTTGGCCTGGTTAGCGCCTAGCACGATCATGAGAATGTAGACGATCTCGATGATCGCGAACAGCGCGCCAACACCGCTGATCACCCTGGCAGCCGTGTAGCTGCCGCTGCGAGTACCCGTACGCCATCTGGACATGCGCAAGAGATTCCCGTCGGGGTGACCAGGCAAACACTTTCGGGTGAAGTTCCACCATGTGGACGAATGGTTCGGGCTCGGCGGGAATTCTGGTTACTCTGTCGGGGTGGCGCGTGCCCTCCTGCTTCGCTGCCGTGACGGGGTCTGACCAGACCGGCCCCCCGTCGCGGAGTCGAGCACTGCCGCCGGTCGTCTGCGTTCCCCAGCGACCAGCAGGAGACTCACGATCATGACCACCAGCCCCGACGCCTACACCTCCGGCACCAGCCGCCTGCGCCCGCCGTCCCGGCCCGCGCCCGCCGACCAGCCGAAGTGGAACACCCAGCGCGGCAGTTCGATGCCGTTCCACCGCTACCGCCCGTTCGCCGACGAGGTCGAGCCCGTCTCGGTACCCGACCGGACCTGGCCGTCGAAGACGATCACCCAGGCCCCGCAGTGGTGCGCGGTCGACCTGCGTGACGGCAACCAGGCGCTGATCGACCCGATGTCCCCGGCCCGCAAGCGCAAGATGTTCGACCTGCTGGTGCGGATGGGCTACAAGGAGATCGAGGTCGGCTTCCCGGCCGCGTCCCAGACCGACTTCGACTTCGTCCGCGAGATCATCGAGGACGGCGCGATCCCGGACGACGTGACGATCCAGGTGCTGACCCAGTGCCGCCCCGAGCTGATCAAGCGGACGTTCGAGTCGCTGGACGGGGCTCCGCGCGCGATCGTGCACTTCTACAACTCCACGTCGATCCTCCAGCGGCGGGTCGTGTTCAAGTCCGACCGCGAGGGCATCAAGAAGATCGCCGTGGACGCCGCGAAGTACGCGCTGGAGGTCGCCGCGAACTACCCGGAGACCGAGTTCCGCTACGAGTACTCCCCCGAGTCCTACACCGGCACCGAGCTGTCGTACGCCCTGGAGGTGTGCGACGCGGTCACCGAGGTCATCCAGCCCACGCCCGAGCTGCCGATGATCATCAACCTGCCCGCGACCGTCGAGATGGCCACGCCGAACGTCTACGCCGACTCCATCGAGTGGATGTCGCGCAACCTGGCCCGCCGCGACTCGATCGTCCTGTCGCTGCACCCGCACAACGACCGCGGCACGGGCGTCGCCGCCGCCGAGCTGGGCTACCTGGCGGGCGCGGACCGCATCGAGGGCTGCCTGTTCGGCAACGGCGAGCGCACCGGCAACGTGTGCCTGGTGACGCTGGGCATGAACATCTTCAGCCAGGGCGTCGACCCGCAGATCGACTTCTCCGACATCGACGAGATCCGCCGCACGGTCGAGTACTGCAACCAGCTGCCCGTGGCCGAGCGCCACCCGTACGGCGGCGACCTGGTGTTCACCGCGTTCTCCGGCAGCCACCAGGACGCCATCAAGAAGGGCCTGGAGGCGCTGGAGGACGAGGCGAAGGCCGCCGACCAGCACGTGGACTCCTACCCGTGGGAGGTCCCGTACCTGCCGATCGACCCGAAGGACGTCGGCCGCAACTACGAGGCCGTGATCCGGGTCAACTCGCAGTCCGGCAAGGGCGGCGTGGCGTACCTGATGAAGACCGAGCACCACCTGGACCTGCCGCGTCGGCTCCAGGTCGAGTTCTCGCGGGTGATCCAGGAGGTCACCGACACGCAGGGCGGCGAGATCGGCCCGAAGGACATGTGGGACGCGTTCTCCGAGGAGTACCTGACCCCGGCCGTGCCGCTGAAGCTGGTCGGCCACCGCATCTCCAGCGACGACTCCGGCCACGCCGAGATCACCGTGACGATCTGGGCGGACGGCGAGCGGGTGGAGATCACCGGCAACGGCAACGGCCCGATCGCCGCGTTCGTCGACGCGCTGGCGTCCATCGGCTACGACGTGCGGGTGCTGGACTACGTCGAGCACGCCCTCACGGCGGGTGACGACGCCCGCGCCGCCGCGTACCTGGAGTGTGCCGTGGGCGACCGCGTCCTGTGGGGCGTCGGGATCGACCACTCGACGACCGCCGCGGCCCTCACGGGCATCGTGTCGGCCGTGAACCGCGCGAACCGCTAGGCGAGCTTGGAGACGGGGTCCGGTTCCACCTCACCGGACTCCGCCTCCATCTTCTCGGCCATCTTGGCCGCGCGCCGCTTCATGAACAGCGCCGTGCCGATGCCGAACAGCACGGCGGCGAGCAGCCCGATCCAGGAGAACCGGCTCAGCCACTTCTCCGCCACGATGCCCAGGTAGTAGATGACGGCCGTGGTGCCACCGGCCCACACGATCCCGCCGAGCGCGTTCGCCGTGAGGAACTTCCAGTAGCGCATGTGCAGCGCCCCGGCCAACGGCCCCGCGAAGATGCGCAGCAGCGCGATGAACCGCCCGAAGAACACGGCCCACATGCCCCACCGCTCGAACGCCTTCTCGGCGGTGGCGAGGTGCGCGGGCCCGAAGTGCTTCGGGAACTTGTTCCCCGCCCAGACGAACAGCGGCTTCCCGCCCTTGCGCCCGATCGCGTACCCGATCGAGTCGCCCACGACCGCCCCGGTGATCGCGGCCAGCGCCACGGCGATCGGGCTGACGACGTGCTGCGCGGCCAGCAGCGACGCGCTGACCAGCACGATCTCACCGGGCAGCGGGATGCCCAGGCTCTCCAGCCCGATCACGAACCCGACCAGCAGGATGATCGCCAGCGGGGGGATCGTCTGGAGCCACTCGTTGATGTGCACCTCCGGATCCTGCCAGGAGCTGAGGAATAGCTGAAGGTCCGACCTGGATCGTTGTGCGACGCAGTCCTCAATGGGCGGTGACCAAGCGCACTACCTGTAGGAATGCTGAAGTTGTCCCAACGGGGAAGCCGTTTCCGCAGTTCACGCGTTGCACCGGTTATGAACGCCGTTCTGGCCAGCCTCCTGGTGCTCTTCGTGGTCGCGGTGGTGCCACTGGCACCCACCGAGGCGGTCCTGATCGGCTACGGCGTCCTCGCGGCAGCAGGCGAACTACCGCTCGCCTGGGTGATCGTCGTGGCGGCCATCGGCTGCACCCTCGCCGACTTCGTCAACTTCGGCCTGGGCCGCACCCTAGGCACCCGAGCCCTCACCCGCTTCAACCGCAGCACCGGCTCCCGAGCCATGGTCTCCTGGACCGCAGGCCACCTAGCGGACCACGGCGAGCCAATCCTCGTAGCGATCCGCTTCGTCCCAGGCGGCGGCATCATCGGCGCACTACTGGCAGGCTCCCTCAAGTGGCCAAAACGCCGCTTCCTCCCAGTAGCCGTCATCGGCGCGGCCCTGTGGAGCACCTACGCGGCCCTGCTCGGCTACATCGGCGGCCAACTAGTCACCGAACCCGCCCTGGCAATGCTCATCTCCCTGGGCGTAGCCCTGCTGATCAGCGTCCCAGCCGGAATGCTCATCAAGGCAGCCCAACGCCGAGTAGTCGACACCGCCACGACTACTCAGCAGCTCCCTCTACCCGTGTGAGCCGCTCCCGAACAGCCACCCGTGCACGGTCGTACGCACCGGGAAAGTCGTGCAACACCGCCTGCACGTTCGCAGCCTCGAGAAACGCCACAACCTCGAACGCCAACTGATCAGGATCCTCCAGCCCAGACTGGACTGCGGCTTCCCGAATCAACGCCGTCCACTTCTCCCCGGCCTCAGCGATCGAGTCCCGCACCCGCCCTGGCCGCGAACTGAACTCCGGCTGCACAGCGGCAAAAAAACACCCGCCGGGAAACGTACGACGCTCGGAGTAGTCCAACCACCCCTCGCACAACGCCCGCAACCGAGGAAGCCCCACAGGCTCCCGAAAAGCAGGCGTCACCACCGTGTCGACAAAGATCTTCGCAGCCGCCCGAACAGTGGCCAGCTGCAACTCCTCCTTCGACCCGAAGTGAGCAAAAACCCCACTCTTGCTCACATCCAACTCAGCAGCCAACCGCCCGATGGACAGCCCCTCCAGCCCCTCCACCGAAGCGATGTCAGCAGCCCGCCGCAGGATCAACCGCCGAGTCTGCTCCCCACGCTCAACACGACCATCCACACGCGTCACGACCCAACGGTAACTGTTGACACCTACCCCCACTCAAGTAATAGTACGACCGTTCGTACAGTTACCAACACCCTGGGGGCCACCCGATGGACCTGCTGGACCTGGACCGACGCGCCTGCGAACTGAACATCAAGCTGCTCAAGGAGATGAGCCGATCAGACCTCTCGATGGCCACCCCGTGCGCGGAGTGGAACATCCGAGAACTGGTGCAACACCAGGTGGACACCACAGCCACCTTCGTAGCCGAGGTTCGCGGCACCAAAATCACCGGAGCCCCAGTGGGCAACGACCCCTTGGGCGTCTACACGGCCGCCGTCCAGGAAGCCTGGAACGCCTTCGACACAGCGGGAATGCTCGACGCCGAGTGGAACTTCCCAGGCTTCGGCAAGCAATCAGGACGAACGATCGTCGCCGCGCACTACCTGGACAACCTCATCCACGCCTGGGACCTGGCAAGAGCAGTAGGCCAGCACCTGACGTTCGACGACGACATGGCACAAGCAGCCACCCGAATCGCCAGCCACTACCCAGAAGGAATCTCCGCCTTCGCCCCACCAGTACAGGTGGACGAGAACGCAACAACCACGGACCGCTTGGTAGCCAGCCTGGGCCGCTCACCCCACTGGCCCGCCTGACCACAACACCGCACAAGGCCACCAACGGCCCCCGGCCCCAACTCACCCCCGTGACCAACCGGCGCAATCACTAACCAGCACCGCACGGAACTGCTCTCTCTATCTTCCGGCCCCCGGCCGGCACCCGCACCGCGCGGTACTGGACTAAAAATCTTCCGGCCCCCGGCCGGCACTCGCACCGTGTGGGACTGGACCGTGCCGGCAGGTTCTTCTAACCCCCAACCCTGGCAGCCCCCGATTGTTTTTGCGCCCCCACCCTCTTTCGCTTTGTCAAGGCGTCTTTCCAGCCTTGACAAAGCGAAAGAGGGTGGGATAATTGGCGCAATCGGGGGTTCAGCCCCTACGGGTTCAACGCCTCGGTCACCGACACAGGCCCCACCAACGGCACATCAGGCGAAATCCCGCCTTCTTCGACAAGCACCGCCTCAACCTCGTGCTGCCGAATCTTCCCATCCCGAATGTCCTCAGCCCAGTGACAGGCCACCTTGTGCCCAGGCACGACTTCCCGCAACGCAGGCCGCTCAGTATCACACTTGGTGTTCTGCTTCCACGGACACCGAGTGTGGAACCGACACCCAGTAGGCGGGTTAGCAGGCGACGGCAAGTCCCCCTGCAACAGAATCCGCTCCCGCCGATCCTCAACCTCAGGATCCGGCACCGGAATAGCCGACAACAACGCCCGCGTATACGGATGCAACGGCTCAGCATAAAGATCGTCCGAAGTGGCCTCTTCAACAAGCCCACCCAGATACATAACCCCAACACGATCAGAGATATGCCGAACAACAGCCAGATCGTGCGCGATCACCAGATAAGTAAGCCCGAACTCCTCCTGAAGATCCTCCAGAAGATTCACCACCTGAGCCTGCACCGACACGTCCAACGCCGACACAGGCTCATCAGCAATGATCAGATCCGGCTCAACAGCCAACGCCCGAGCAATCCCGATCCGCTGCCGCTGCCCACCAGAGAACTCGTGCGGGTACTTCCGAAGGGAGGTAGACGGAAGTCCAACCGAGGAGAGCAACGACCTCAACCGCTTAGCAGTAGCAGCCTTGTCCTTGTCCAACCCGTGCGCGTGCAACCCCTCAACGAGGATCGACTCCACAGACTGCCGTGGATCCAACGAGGACATCGGATCCTGGAACACCATCTGCATCCGCCGCCGCATCTTCCGCAGCTCTTCACCCTTGAGCGAAGTCAGATCCGTCCCGTCGAACACCACCCGCCCAGCAGTGGGCTCGGTCAGCCGAAGAACCCCACGCCCAAGGGTCGACTTCCCACACCCGGACTCACCCACAAGCCCATAGGTCTCACCACGCTGAATCGTCAGATCCACACCGTCAACGGCGTACACATGCCCAACCGTCCGATCCAGCACCACTCCGCGCTTGATCGGAAAATGCACCTTGATGCCTTCGATGGACACCAGCGGAGCGCTCATGCCGACACCTCCTGCGGCACCTCGGGCTGCACGGGGTTGTGGCACCGCAACAACCTCCCACCGCCGAGGTCCTCTTGAACCGGCGTCTGCTCCCGACAGATGTCCAACGCGTTGGGACACCGCGGCGCGAACGCACAAGCGTGATCCCACGGAATGTTGTCCGCGACCGACCCCTGAATCGGGTTCAACCGCTCCCCACGGGGCGCGTCCAGCCGCGGAATCGACGCCAGCAGCCCGTGCGTGTACGGGTGCCGCGGTTCACCGAACAACTCGTGCCGCTGAGCCTTCTCCACAACACGACCGCCGTACAGCACGTTCACCTCATCGCACAGCCCGGCAACCACACCCAGGTCGTGCGTGATCATGACCAGCGCCGTCCCAAGATCCTGCACCAGCCCCTTGAGCAACGTCAGGATCTGCGCCTGAATCGTCACGTCCAACGCCGTCGTCGGCTCATCCGCGATCAACAACCGCGGCCGACAAGCCAACGCAATGGCAATGAGAGCCCGCTGCCTCATCCCACCGGACAACTGGTGCGGGTACTCCGTCAACCGACGCTTCGGATCCGGAATCCCCACCTTGTCCAGCAGATCAGCGGCCTCGACCATCGCCGCCTTACGACTCAACCCTTGGTGCCGCTCCAGCACCTCGGTCACCTGAAGCCCGATCGGGATCACCGGGTTCAACGACGACAACGGGTCCTGGAACACCATCCCCAGGTCCCGCCCGCGCTTGTCCCGCAACTGCTTGTCCGACAGCGAGAGCAGGTCGACACCCTCGAACATCACCGATCCGGAGACCTTCGCCCCGCGCTTCGGCAACAACCCCATGATCGCCAGGGACGTCACCGACTTCCCGCACCCGGACTCGCCGACCAACCCGACGGTCTGCCCCGGCTCGACGTCGAAACTCACCCGGTCCACAGCGGTGAACGACTTCTCGCCCTTCCGCTGGAACTCCACGGTGAGGTCACGAACTTCCAGTAGCGCCACGGGACTCACCGCCTGTTCTTCGGGTCGAGCGCGTCGCGCAGGGATTCGCCCACGAGCGTGAACCCCAGGGCGATGGCGATGATGCAGCCCGCGGGCCAGAAGGCGAGCTGCGGGTGCGTGTCGATCACGGTCTGGGCGCCGCCGAGCATCTGCCCCCACTCCGGGATCCGGTCGTCCGGGTTCCCGAGTCCGAGGAACGACAGGGCGGCCGCGTCGATGATCGACGTCGCGAGCACCAGCGTCGACTGCACGATCACGGGACCGAGCGAGTTCGGCAGCATGTGCCGGAACACGATCGACCCGTGCTTCACGCCCAACGACGTCGCCGCCAGGACGTGGTCGCTCTCCCGCTGCGCCAGCATGGAGCCGCGCAGCAGCCGGGCGAACACCGGGATCTGCACGATCGACACCGCGAGGATGACGGTGAACAGGTTCGGTTTCGCGAAGAGCGCGCCGATGCCGAACGCCAGCAACAGCTGCGGGATCGACAGCATGACGTCGACGATCCGCATGACCAGCGAGTCGACCCAGCCGCCGAACGCGCCCGCGAGGGTGCCGAGCGCGAGACCGCCGATGAGGCCGATCACGGTGGCGAACACACCGACGAGCAGGGTCTGCTGGGCGCCGACGAGCAGGCGCGACAGGAAGTCGCGGCCCTGGAGGTCGCCGCCGAGCGGGTAACCGGGCTGCGGCTTCGGGATCTCGTTGCGCGCCTTGATGACCTGGTCCGCGAGGTCGCGGGCCGACGGGTCGTGCGGGGCGATCCACGGCGCGATGATCGCGACGATCACGAACGCGACGATGATGAAGGAGCCGAACAGGAACACCGGGCTGCGGCGCAGGCGCTTCCACGCGCTGGCCGCGAGGCTGACCCCGGAGTCGTCGGCGGACGACTCGGCGAGCGAGTCGATGCGCTCTTTCTTGGCACTTCCGATGGCCACGGCGCTACCTCGTCCTGATCCGCGGGTCGATCAGCGCGTACGACAGGTCGACCAGGAGGTTGACCACCACGTACACGACCGCCGCGACCATGATGAGCATCTGGAGGACCGGGTAGTCGCGGCGTTCGAAGCCGAGCGCCAGCGCCTCACCCACCCCGGAGAACGCGAACACCTTCTCGGTCAGCACGGCGCCCGCGAGCAGCGCGCCGATCTGGAGGCCGATGGTGGTGACGACCGGGAGCATCGCGTTGCGCAGCACGTGGCGGGTGCGCACGATCTGCGCGGTGAGGCCCTTGGCCTCGGCCGTGCGGACGTAGTCCTCGTCCATCACGTCGAGCACCGCGGCCCTGGTGATGCGGAAGATCACCGCGAACGGGATGGTCGCCAGCGCGATGGCGGGCAGGAACAGGTGCTTCAGCGCGTTCCACGCCGCGTCCCACTCCTGCGTGAGGATGCCGTCGAGGACGAAGAAGCCGGTGACCCTCGTCGCGCCGATGGCGTCCTGCCTGCCGACGGACGGGAGGCCGAGCTTGGAGGCGAGCACTTCCTTCAGCACGAAGGCGAGGAAGAAGACCGGGACGGCGACACCGATCAGGGACCCGCCGACGCTGAGGTTGTCGAACCAGGTGCCGCGGCGCTTGGCCGCGACGTAGCCGAGCGGGATGCCGACGATCACCGCGAGGACGATCGCGAAGACGCTGAGTTCGATGGTGGCCGGGAACCGCTGGACGAAGATGTCGACCACCGAGTCGCCGGGCTGGACACCGGTCGAGTTGCCGAAGTTGCCGGTCAGGGCTCGACCGAGGAATTTGAAGTACTGGACGATAACCGGCTGGTCAAGGCCGAGTTGCTTCTCCAACGCCGCCCGCGACTCGTCGGTCCCGCGGTCCCCCAGGAGGGCCGAAGCCGGCCCTCCTGGGAGTGCGCGCAACCACGCGAAGACGAGCAACGAGAGCACCAGCACCACGCCGAGCAGCTGGATGAGCCGCCTTACGGTGTAGCGGAGCACGTACCTACCCCGTTGTTCTCTCTAGTTGTTCTCTCGGACGACGGTGGAGCGGGGCTCAGCCCTTGCTGACCGGGCCGAACTTCTCGTCGGTGAGAGGGCTGGGAACGACGCCCTTGATGTCCGACTTGAGCACCAGCGCGGGCGGCGAGTGCGAGACCGGGACCGCGGGCAGGTACTCGGACATGATCTTCTTGTTGAGCTCCTCGTACGCCTTGAGCCGCTTGTCGCGGTCCGGGATGGCGTCCGCGGCCTTCAGGTCCGTCGCGAGGGTGGCGCCCCACGCCGACTTGCCGGTGCTGAAGCGGTTCTCCGGGTTGCCGAAGAACGTGCCGATCCAGTTGTCGGCGGAGCCGGTGTCACCGGTCCAGCCGAGCAGGAAGACGTCCGGCACGTGCTGGTCGACGTCGGTGAGGTAACCGCCGTTCCACGGCTTGGTCGTGGCCTCGACCTTGATGCCCGCCTTCTCCAGGTCCGCGGAGATGGCGCCGAAGATGTCCTTCGGGCTGGGCATGTACGGGCGGGTGACCTCGGACGGCCAGTAGAACTTCAGCGTCAGGTCGGACGCGCCCGCCTCGGCGAGCAGCGACTTGGCCTTCGCGAGGTCGTACGGGTACTTGGTGACGTCCTTGGTGTAGCCGCCGACGGTCTCGGGGATGAACTCGTCCGCGACCTTCGCGCCCTCGGGCAGCTGCGACTTGACCAGCTGGTCGCGGTTGATCGCGTAGGCCAGCGCCTGGCGGACCTTGAGGTCCTGGAGCTTCGGGTTCCCGGCCTGGTTGATGCCGAAGTACATGACGTTGAACGCCGGGCGGATGGCGACGTTGAAGCCGGCCTTCTTCAGGCCTTCCCAGTCAGCCGCGGCCGGGAAGTCGTAGCCGTCGATGTCGCCGGACTGGAGCGCCTGCTTGCGGGCGGTCTCGTCCGGGATGATCCGGAAGACGACCTTGTCCAGCTTCGCCTTGGTGCCGTGGTAGTCGTCGTTGCGCACGAGCTCGACCGTGTTGTTGGCCTTGTCGTACGAACCGAACTTGAACGGCCCGGTGCCGGTCGGGTGCTCCATCGCGTACGCCGGGAAGACGAAGCTGTCGCCCTGCGCCTGCACGTTGTCGGCGTCGTACTGCTTGAGCGCCGTCGGGCTCTGCATGGAGAACGAGGGCAGGCCCAGGATGTCCGGGAACTTCGAGGTCACCGACGTGAGGACGACCTCGGCGGTGGACCCGTCCTTCGCGGCGCACGACTTGTACAGCGACGGCTTCGCGCCGTCGGCGAACCCGCCGAAGTTGTCCACGTAGTACTGGGAGACGGCGTCGGACGTGCCGGCGCCCCTCTGGTTGTACCAGCGGTCGAAGTTCGCGCAGACGGCCGCGGCGTCGAACGGCGTGCCGTCGTGGAACTTGACGTTCTGCTTGAGCTTGAAGGTCCAGGTGAGACCGTCGGAGCTGGGCGACCAGCTCTCCGCCAGCTCGGGAGCGGGCTCGGCCGTGCCGGGCTTGAAGGTGGTCAACCCCTCGAACATCTGGCGGGCGACGCGGAACGTCTCACCGTCAGTGGCGTAGAACGGGTCGAACAGCTTCGGCGCGCCGGCGGCACCGAAAGTGAAGGTGCCACCCACTTTGCCGGAACCTGAGCTGTCGGTGGCGCGATCGGATTGCGCACAGGCCGACAAGGCGAGCGCGGAGACGCTGACCAGGCCGATCGCGGCCAGCCAACGGCTCCGAGCCGTTCGGGATTGAAGCATCAAGCACCCCTTGGTGAATCCGACGATCTCACGGTGTGGTCGCCGACCCTAACCGGTGCAAGTTGTCCTTCCGGAACCCTGCAGGTCACGATACGGCCACGCGAAGGGCCATTGTGGTACGTCCGGCGCACGCCCGCTGACCCAACGTGACCACGGACGATCCGGTGAGCGCTCTCCTAGGCTGTACAACGGAGATGTCGGATCGGCGTGTGACGCGCGGGTTCGGCCGGAAGACTTCGGACACGGGCGGAGGAGGTCGCGGATGGGCTCGCAGCTCGAGTTCCACCTCCTCGGACCCCTCCAGGTGGTGGTCGACGGCGAGCCGATCCCGGTCCGCGCGGGCCGCCAGCGGTCCCTGCTGGTGTCGCTGCTGCTGCGCGCCGGGTCCAGCGTGTCGGTGGACGAGCTGGCCGAGCACGTGTGGGGCGCGGACCCGCCCGCGCGGGCGCGCGGCACCCTCCAGACCTACGTGATGAGGCTTCGGCAGGTGCTCGGTCGGCACGTGCCGATCCGGACCGTGCCGGACGGGTACCTCGTCGACGTGGACGAGAAGACCATCGACGTCGTCCGCTTCGGCGGGCTGGTCGAGCAGGGCGAGCAGGAGCGGACGCACGGCAACCTGCACGCCGCCTCGGGGCTGTTCACCACGGCGCTGGCGCTGTGGCGCGGACCCGCGCTGGTGGACGTGCCGTCCGAGGCGCTGCACCGCGACGAGGTGCCGAGGCTGGTGGAGCAGCGGCTGCACGCGGTCGAGCGGCGCGTGGACGTGGACCTGGAGCTGGGGCGGCACGCCGAGCTGGTGCCGGAGCTGTCGCGGCTGACCGCCGAGCACTCGCTGCGGGAACGGCTGTGGGCGCAGCTCATGCTCGCGCTGTACCGCTCGGGCAGGCAGGGCGACGCACTGGGCGCCTACCGCCGGGTCCGCGACCAGCTCGCCGACGAGCTGGGCATCGACCCCGGCGACGAGCTGCGGCGCGTGCACCAGCAGGTGCTGGCGGGCTCGCCGGAGCTGGACCTGGCGAAGACCGCGTCGCCGATGGCCAAGCGCGACCGGGTCGTGCCCGCGCAGCTGCCCGCCGACATCGGCGACTTCGTCGGCCGCGCGCAGGCCGTGGTGCTGATAGAGGCACTGCTGCGGACGGCGCAGGGCGTGCCGGTCGTGACCCTCGCGGGCCCGCCGGGCGTCGGCAAGACGGCGCTGGCCGTGCACGCCGCGCACCAGATGCGGGCGAACTTCCCCGACGGGCAGCTGTACGTGAACCTGCGCGGGTACGCGCCGGGCCCGCCGCTGAGCGCGGTGGACGTCCTGCCCCGGTTCCTGCGGGCGCTGGGCGTCGCGCCCGAGTCCGTGCCGCTGGACCAGGACGAGCAGGAGGCGATGTTCCGGTCGCGGATGACCGACCAGCGGGTGTTGCTGCTGCTGGACAACGCGGCCAACGCCGAGCAGATCCGGCCGCTGCTGCCCGGCTCCCCCGGCTGCGCCGTGCTGGTGACCAGCCGGGACACCCTGCGCGGCCTGGCCGTCAGCCACGCGGCCAGCAACGTGCGGCTCGACGTGCTGGACGGCGAGGAGGCCAAGGCGCTGCTGGCCGGGATGCTCGGCGAGGACCTGGTGCGCGAGCAGAGCGCCGCCGCCGACGAGCTGACCGCGTTGTGCGCGCACCTGCCGCTGGCGCTGCGGATCGCCGCGGCGAACCTGCTGAGCCGCCCCGAGATCACCATCGACTCCTACGTCGAGGAGCTGCGGGCGGGCAACCGGCTGGCCGCGCTGACCGTCGAGGGCGACGAGCGGGCCGCTGTGCACGCCGCGTTCGACCTCTCCTACGCGGCGCTGAAACCCGAGCTGGCGCAGCTGTTCCGGCTGCTCAGCATCACGCCGGGCACCGACATCACGGCGGACGTGGCCGCGGCGCTCGGCGGCCTCACGACCCAGGACGCCCGACGGCGGCTGGACCGGCTCGCCACCGCGAACCTGGTCGACAACCACGCGCCGGGCCGCTACCAGTTCCACGACCTGCTGCGGGACTACGCCGCCGAACGGCTGGCGTTCGAGGACGACCCCGCCGAGAGCGGGCAGGCGTTCCGGCGGCTGCTGGACTGGGCGATCCGGTCGGTCGACAACGCCACCGACGCGCTGAAGAACACCCTGATGCGCCTGCCCCGCGAGGCGACGTCGTCCGACGTGACCCCGCAGACGTTCGTCGCGCCGGACGACGCGCTGGCCTGGCTCGACACCGAACGGGCCACCCTCGTGGCGCTGGTCGTGCACGCGACCGACGGCGAGCCGAGCGCCGACTGCTGGCAGCTGGCCGACGCGCTGCGCCGCTACTTCTACGTGCAGGGCCTGCCCGTGGAGTGGCTGGCGACCGGCAAGGCCGGGCTCGCGGTGGCGCAGCGGATCGGCGACGAGGTCGGCGAGGTCGCGATGCTGTCGTCGCTCGGCACCCTGTACTGGGCGATCGGCAGGCACCGGGTCGCCGTCGACTACTACCTGCGGACGTTCCCCATCCAGGAGCGCGGCGCGACCGCGCCCGCCGCGAACGCCGCCGTGCTCTCCAACGTCGGCACCGTCTACATCGACCTCGGCGAGCTGGAGCAGGCCGCGCACTACCTGGAACGCGCGCTGGTGATCACCCGCGAGATCGGCGCGTCGCAGCAGGAGGGCATCGCTCTGCTCAACCTCGGCGGCGTCTACTTGCTGCTGGGGCAGCTCGACCGGGCCACCGCGTCGTTCGAGGGCTCGCTGGAGGTCGGCAACCGGCTCGACGCGTGGATGACGCAGGCCAACAGCTACCGCGCGCTCGGCGAGGTCCACCTGCTCCAGGGCCACCCGGACCGCGCCGCGGCCCTGTTCGACCGCGCGGGCGTCCTCTACAGCCAGGCCGCCGCCCGCAGCTTCGCGAACCTCCCGCACGAGGGCCTGGCGCAGGCGCACACGATGCGCGGCTGGTGCGCGGAAGCCGTGGAGGAGGCCAGGAAAGCCCTCGAACTGGCCGAGGAGTCCGGCAACATGAAGAGCGTGTGCGACGCCCGCAACGTGCTCGGCGAGGCGCTGGCCGGGCTCGGGCGGCACGAGGAGTCGCTGCGGCAGCACACCGAGGCGCTGCGCATCGCCGAGGAGACCAGCTACCCGTGGGGGATCTGCGCGGCCCGCAAGGGGTTGGCGCACGCGCAGCGCGCGGCGGGCGGGCTGGACGAGGCGCTGCGGTCGGCGACGCTGGCCTTCGACAACGCGCGCTGCTACCGGCTGCGGATCGCCGAGGTGGACGTGCTCGTCCTGCTCGGCAGGCTGCACCTGGACCTGGGCGACCGCAAGCAGGCCGCGGAGTGCGCGGCAAGGGCCGTGGAGCTGAGCGCCGCGACCGGGCAGCGGCTCGTGCACGCGCGGGCGTTGCAACTGGCGGGCGACGCGGGCGGCACGGACGACCACCGGCGGCAGGCGTTGGAGCTGTACACGGAGATCGGCGCGCCGGAAGCGGCGCCGCTGCGCAGCCTGCTCGGCTAGACGACCTGGTCGGCCCGCGCGCGGGTGCCGTCCACGGCGAACCAGCCGCGCTCGAACCGCTGCCACCGCCGCAGGTGCTCACGGCTGGCCTCGCCGTCACGGGCCACGGCCCGTTCGAGGCGCTCGGCCTCGGCGGGCCCGTCCACCCACACCGCGAGGTCGAGCCTGGCCGCGATCGACCGGCGCGCCGAGGACACGCCCTCGACGATCAGCACGTCGGCGGGCTCGACGGTGACCCACTCACCGAGCCGCGGCCAGCCCTCGGACCAGTCCATCCGTTGGTAGCGGCCGGATTCACCGCGGGCCAAGGGGTCGATCACGCCCTCTAACAGCCGCGGCCACCACGCCACGGGGTTGTCCCAGGTGGCGAAGTGGTCCGTCGAGATGAGCGTCGCGCACATCTCTATGGCGAGCGCGCGGGCCACCGTGGACTTGCCAGCCCCGGAAGGCCCGTCCACGGCGACCAGCCGCATCTCTAGACGACCCTCCGACCGGACATGGCCCGGCCCAGCGTCAGCTCGTCCGCGAACTCGAGGTCGCCGCCCATCGGCAGGCCGGACGCCAAGCGCGTCACAGTCAGGCCGGGGAAGTCGCGGAGCATCCGGACCAGGTAGGTCGCGGTCGCCTCGCCCTCGGTGTTCGGGTCGGTCGCGATGATGATCTCCGCGACGTCCTTGCCGTCGACCTGGTTGCCGATCCGCTGCAACAGCTGCCGGATCCGCAGCTGGTCGGGGCCGACACCGGACAACGGGTCCAGCGCCCCGCCCAGCACGTGGTAGCGGCCCTTGAACTCGCGGGTCCGCTCGACCGCGAGCACGTCCTTCGGCTCCTCGACCACGCAGATCAGCGTCACGTCGCGCCTGGTGTCGCGGCAGATCCGGCAGGTCGTCTCGGCCGAGACGTTGCCGCAGACGTCGCAGAACACGACGCCTTCCTTGACCTTCTGCAACGCGTCCTGCAACCGCCCGATGTCGGCCGGTTCGGCCGCCAGCAGGTGGAAGGCGATGCGCTGCGCGCTCTTGGGCCCGACGCCCGGCAACCGGCCGAGTTCGTCGATCAAGTCCTGAACGGGACCTTCGTACATCAGCCGAGCAACCCGCCCAGACCGCCGAGATCACCCATGCCGCCCATGCCACCGGCGAGTGGGCCCATCTTCTGGGCGGCGAGCTCCTGCGCGGCGCGGTTGGCGTCGCGGACCGCGGCGACCACGAGGTCGGCCAGCGTCTCGGTGTCCTCGGGGTCGACCACCTTCGGGTCGATGTCGAGGCTCTTCAGCTCGCCCGCGCCGGACACGACGGCGGTCACGAGGCCGCCACCGGCGGTGCCGGTGACCTCGGCGTCGGCGAGCTCCTCCTGGGCGGTGACCAGCTGCTGCTGCATCTTCTGCGCCTGCTGGAGGATCTGCTGCATGTTGGGCTGACCGGGTTGCACCGCGGTTCCTCTCGTCGGATTTGCCACCGCCCACGAGCGTAGTCGCGTCGCTTCTGGCACCGTGGGCGGCGTGCGCAGGTGGTGGCCGACCGTGGTGGCCGTGGGACTCGTGGTGGCCGGGTGCGGCGGCGAGCCCGTGGCCGAGCACACCCCCGTGCTGGACCCGATCGTGACAGTCGGGATCCCGCCGAGCGCGTCCGCCTCCTCCTCGCCGCCACCCGTCGCGACGACCACGTCGACCCCGCCACCTGTGGTGATCGTGCTGAACCCCGGCCACAACGGCGGCAACGGCGGCCATCCGGACGAGATCGCCCGGCAGGTCCCGGCGGGCGCGGGCAAGACGAAGGAGTGCGACACCACCGGCACCCAGACCAACGCCGGGTACCCCGAGCACGCGTTCACCTGGGACGTGACGCTGCGGGTCCGCGACGCGCTGGCGATCAGGGGCGTGACGGTCGTGATGACCCGCGAGAACGACACCGGCGTCGGCCCGTGCGTGGACGAGCGCGCGGCCATCGCCAACCGGTCGGACGCGGCGGCCGTCGTGTCGATCCACGCCGACGGCTCGGAGGCGGCGGGCGCGCACGGCTTCCACGTCGCCTACCCGCTGCCCGCGCTCAACGAGGCGCAGGGCGAGCCGTCGCTGCGGCTCGCGACGGTGCTCCGCGACGGCCTGGGCAAGGCCGGGTTCGCGCCGGCGAACTACATCGGCCAGAACGGCCTCGACGGGCGAGGCGACCTGGCGGGGCTGAACCTGTCGGAGAAGCCGTCGGTGTTCGTCGAGTGCGGCAACATGCGCGACGCCGCCGACGCGGGCGTGCTCGGCAGCGAGGACGGCAAGCAGCGCTACGCCGTGGCCATCGCCACCGCCCTGATGACGTACATCGGCCGCTAGGGCTGGACCAGGCCCGTCTGGTAGGCGATCACCACGAGCTGGGCGCGGTCGCGGGCGTGGAGCTTCATCATCGCGCGGTTGACGTGGGTCTTCGCGGTGAGCGGGGAGACGAACAGCTTGGCGGCGATCTCGTCGTTCGACAGGCCGCCCGCGACCAGGACGACGACCTCGCGTTCGCGCTGGGTCAGCACGGCCAGGCGTTCCGGGGTGGCGGCGCTCGTCGTGGGCTGCGAGAGGAACTGGCTGATCAGCGCCTGGGTCGCCTTCGGGGACAGCAGGGCGTCGCCCTCGGCGACCGTGCGGATCGCGGTGATCAGCTCGGCCGGTTCCACGCCCTTGCCGAGGAAGCCGCTGGCGCCCGCGCGGATCGCCTTGGCGACGTAGTCGTCGATCTCGAACGTGGTCAGGATCAGCACCTTCACGCCCGCGAAGTCGTCGTCGGCGATGATCCGCCGGGTCGCCTCCAGGCCGTCCAGCTCGGGCATCCGGATGTCCATCAGCACCACGTCGGCGCGGGTCGTGCGGACCAGCTTCACCGCCTCCAGGCCGTTCGTGGCCTCCCCCACGACCTCCAGGTCCGGCGCGGAGTCGATGAGCACGCGGAACCCGGCGCGGATGAGCGCCTGGTCGTCGGCGAGCAGGACGCGGATCGTCATGGCTTCTTCCCCAACTGGAGTGGCAGTGTCGCTCGGACGTGGAACCTCTCGTCCGCCTCGATCCCGGCCTCGATGGCGCCGCCGACCGCGCCGGCCCGTTCCCGCATCCCGACGAGACCGAGGCCGGAGCCCCCGGCGTGCGGGTGGGCGGCGGGCGCGTTGACGACCTCCAGGACGATCTCCGACGGCGTGTAGGCCACGGAGAGGCGCGTGGTGCCGGAGCCGTGCCGGTGCGCGTTGGTCAGCGCCTCCTGCACCACCCGGTACGCCACCAGGTCGACGGTGGCGGGCAGGTCGTGGACCTCGCCGGTCAACGAGGCCCGCAGGTCGAGGCCGGACGCGCGGAACGACTCGACCAGGTCGTCGAGCTGCGCCATGCCGGGCGCGGGCTCGGTGGGCGTGTCCGACTCCTCGGGCCTGCGCAGCACGCCGAGGAGGCCGCTCAGCTCGTCCAGGACGGCCCGGCTGGACCGGCGGACGTGCCCGAGCGCCTCGGCGGCGGCCTCCGGCTGGGAGGTGATCAGGTGGCCCGCCACGCCCGCCTGCACGTTGATCACGGCGATGTGGTGCGCGACCACGTCGTGCAGCTCGCGGGCGATGTGCAGCCGCTCCTCGGCGACCCGGCGGCGGGCCTCCTCCTCGCGGGTCCGCTCGGCCCGCACGGCCCGTTCCTCGATGGCGGCGATGTTCGCCCGCCTGCTGCGCACGGCGTCGCCGATCGCCGCCGCCATGGCGATCCAGGCGAACCGGCCGAGGCTCTCCCAGGTGAAGCCCGGAGCGGGGGTCAGGAGCATCACCACGAGCATCAGGAACAGCGCCGTGGGCACCGCCGACCGCAGCGCCGTCCACCGGTCGGTGCGCACCGCCACCGTGTAGGTCGCGATGACCACCGGGATGAGGAACGGCTCCATCTGGAGGCCGAGCACGACCGCGGGGACCACACCCGCGGTCGTGAGGACGAGGGTCGCCAGCGGCCACTTGCGGCGCACCGCCAGCACGGCGACCGCGGCGGCCAGGAACGCCAGCGTCGCGGGCGACCGGAGCTGCTGGTGCACGGTCCCCGGCGGCCCCTTCGGCACGGCGGCCGCGAAGTACACCACCAGCGCGCCGAAGGCGTCCACGACGGTCGGGTGCCGTCGCGCGAGGGCGCGGAACCTCGACGTCATCGTGGACACCTCCGAAGCCTAGGGCCGGTTACGCGTCGCGGCGGCGCAGCAGCACCGCGGCGACTACCAGCGGGACGACGACCCAGGCGGCGAACACGAGCGCGCCCGCAGTGGTGCCGAGCATGTCGGAGGCCGGGGTGACGCTGGTGAACGAGCTGCTCGCGTTGGACGGCAGGTACTTCAGCACGTCGTCGCGCCACGAGGTCGGCAGCAGCAGCTGGCCGAGGCCGGGGGCGAGGAACACCAGGGCGAACAGCGTGGAGATCGCGCCGGCGGTGCTGCGCAGGATCGAGCCGAGCGCCACGCCCATGACGGCGACGCCGGTCAGCGCGGCGGCGGACCCGACGACCGCGGCGAGCACGCCGGGGTCGCCGATCGCGGCCGTCGGCAGGGTGCCGCCGCTCATGATCGCCTGGCCGCCGAAGAACGCGCCGAGCGAGACCGCGAGCATCGTCGGGAACACCGAGCCGATCACCACGGCGACCTTCGCCGCGAGCACCGGGAACCGGGTCGGGACACCGGTCAGGGTGGACCGGATCATGCCGGTCGAGTACTCGTTCGAGACGACCAGCACGCCCAGCACACCGATGATGAGCTGCGCGAACGTGACGCCGCTCAACGAGATGGCCGTCGGGTCGGTCATCCCGCCGCGCGGGCCGGGACCGTTGCCGACGCCGTTGTTGCTGATCGTCGAGGCGAAGACCAGGCCGGCGGCGAGCATGGCGAACGCGGCCCCGAGCAGGGTCAGCGCGCTGGACCGGACGCTGCGGAGCTTGATCCACTCGCTGCGCAGGACACCGCCGAACGACAGGCGGAGGGCGGGCTTCGCGGGCGGCGGCACGACCACCGGCGCGTCCAACGTCAGGGTGCTCATCAGGCTGCCTCTCGCAACGTCGCGGTCGTCCCGCCGTGGTACTCGACGGACGCCTCGGTCAACTCCATGTAGGCCTCCTCCAGCGACGCGCGCTGGGGGGTGAGTTCGTACAGCGGGATCCCGGCGGCCAGCGCCCGGTCCGCGATGTCCTCGGTGGTCCGGCCGATCACGTCCAGGACGCCGCCGCCCAGCGAGGTGATCTTCACGCCGTCGCCGTTGAGCAGCCGGACGAGGTCGCTCGCGCGGGGCGTGCGGACGTGCACGCCGCGGGTGGCGGACTCGATCAGCGCGGCCACCGACACGTCGGCGATGAGCTTGCCGCGGCCGACGACGACCAGGTGCTCGGCGGTCAGCGCCATCTCGCTCATGAGGTGCGAGGAGATGAAGACCGTGCGGCCCTCGGCGGCCAGGCCCTTGAGGAGCTGGCGGATCCACTTGATGCCGTCCGGGTCGAGGCCGTTGACCGGCTCGTCCAGCATGACGGTGTGCGGGTCGCCCAGCAGCGCGACGGCGATGCCGAGCCGCTGGCCCATGCCGAGGGAGAAGTTGCCGACCCGGCGGCGGGCCACGTCGGTCAGGCCCACCAGCTCCAGCACGTCGTCGACCCGCTTGGCGGTGATGCCGTGCGTGGCGCCGATGGCGAGCAGGTGGTCGCGGGCCGAGCGGCCGGGGTGCACGGCGCGAGCTTCGAGCAGCACGCCGATCTCCTGCAACGGGGCGGAGTGCTCGGCGTACCGCTTGCCGTTGACCTTCGCGGTGCCGGACGTCGGCGTGTCCAGGCCGACGAGCATCCGCATGGTGGTCGACTTGCCCGCGCCGTTCGGGCCGAGGAACCCGGTCACCGTGCCCGGCTGGACCGTGAAGGTGAGCCCGTCGACCGCGGTCTTGGCCCCGTACCGCTTGGTGAGGTTCGCTACCTCGATCATCGCCGCTCCTGAGGTTCCGTTGTGGTCCCTCAAGAGTCGTCCGATCGGCGGCGAAGATCGTCCTACCGCCGCAGACACCTCGGCGTACCGCGATCGCGGTACGCCCCTCCACCCGTGGTCGTACTCAGCGCTTCGCGCGCTCCGACTTCAGGGGACGAGCGCCGAGCTGGTCGGCGAGGAGTTGCAGCACAGCGGCCTCGGGGTCGGCCCTCGGCGCGCCGGGGTCGGTCGGGGGCATGGCCGCGACCTCGGCGAGCATCTCCTCCTCGTCCATCGGCTCCGGTGGCAGAGGGGGTTCGTCGAGGTCCGGCGGCTCGGGCGGCGGCGGCACGTCGTCGGCGGGCGGGCGCCCGGTCGGGGCCTGCCGCTGCGGCGGCTCCGGCGCTGCCACGGGCCTGCCCTGCTGGCTCGGCCGCGTCGGCGCGGGCCGGGCGGTCTTGACCTGCGTCGGCCGCACCGGACCGGAGCCCGGCTCGCCGTGCACGACGCTGACCTGCCACGTGCCGCCCAGGACCTTGCCGAACGCCTGGGTGATCGCCCCGGCGTTGCGCGGCTCGTTCGTGAGCCTGCCCGCGATGGGCGCGGACGGGTGCGTCAGGACGATCGAGTTGCCCTCGACCTCGGCCACGGTCGCCGGTCCGAGCATCGCCCCGGCGACGGCGTTGACCTGCCGCACCGCGGTGACCAGCTCGGCCCACCGGCGGCGGATCGCGGCGATGTCCGTGCCCGCGGGCTCGGCCACCGGTTCCGGCGCGGCCGGGGCGGGTTCCGGACGGCTGGGCGGGGTGGCCGCGGCCGGAGCGGGTTCGGGCTCGGGCGGGCGCTGGGACGGTCGCTGGAAGGCGGGCTTCCCGGCCACCGGCGGGGCCGCGGCGGGCGCCTGAGCCGCCGGGGCCGCGGGAGCCTGGGCAGCGGGAGCCTGGGCGACAGGGGCCGCCGCGGCGGCGGGAGCGGACGCGGCCACGACCTGGCCGACCGGCCTGCGTTCCAACTGCTCGACCCGTTGCAGCACAGCGGCTTCGGTGTCACTGGCCGACGGCAGCAGCATCCGCGCGCACAGCAGCTCCAGCACGAGCCGCGCGGCCGTCGCGCCGCGCATGTCGACCAGACCGGTGTGCACGATCTCGGCGAACCTGGTCAGCGTCGCGGGCCCGATCTTCTTGGCCTGCTCGACCATCCGGGCCAGCTCGTCCTGCGGGGCCATCACCAGGCCCCGGTCGGCCGCGTCCGGCACCGCGCACAGCAGCACCAGGTCGCGCAGCCGCTCCAGCAGGTCCGAGGCGAACCGGCGCGGGTCGTGCCCGGCCTCCACCAGCCGGTCGACGGTGCCGAACACCGCCGCGCCCGCCTGGAGCCGGTCGGGGTTGGCCAGCCCGTCGACCATGTCGTCGATCAGCGCCACGTCCGTCACGCCGAGCAGCGCGATGGCGCGGTCGTACGTCACGCCCTCCGGCCCGGCGCCGGACAGCAGCTGGTCGAGCACCGACTGCGTGTCACGGGCCGACCCGCCGCCCGCGCGGATGACCAGCGGGAACACGGCGGGGGCCACGGTCACGCCCTCGGCGGCGCAGTTGCGCTCCAGGAGCGCGCGCATCGCGCCGGGCGGGATCAGCCGGAACGGGTAGTGGTGGGTCCGCGACCGGATGGTCGGCAGGACCTTCTCCGGCTCCGTGGTCGCGAAGATGAAGATCAGGTGCTCCGGCGGCTCCTCCACGATCTTCAGCAGGGCGTTGAAGCCCTGCGTCGTGACCATGTGCGCCTCGTCGACGATGAACACCCGGTACTTGGCCTCGGCCGGGGCGTAGAACGCCTTGTCCCGCAGCTCGCGGGCGTCGTCCACGCCACCGTGGCTGGCCGCGTCCAGCTCCACCACGTCGACCGTGCCGGACCCGTTCGGCGCCAACCCGATGCACGAGTTGCACTCGCCGCACGGGTCGGGCGTCGGGCCCTTCACGCAGTTCAGCGAGCGCGCCAGGATCCGAGCACTGGACGTCTTGCCGCAGCCGCGCGGCCCGGAGAACAGGTACGCGTGGTTGATGCGGCCCGCACCGAGCGCGATGCGCAGCGGATCGGTGACGTGCTCCTGCCCGACCACCTCGGCGAAGGTGGCCGGTCGGTACTTGCGGTATAGGGCGAGCGCCACGTTCGAGACCCTACCGGTGGGGGACGACAGTCTTGGACGCACTGGGAGCGGACCTGCTCTGACCAGGGCATAAAAGGGGACCCCGTGCACCTACCAGAGCCCGCTTATCCTTGCTGCCTTCCGGCCCTGGGGAGATTCGCGAGATGAGTACCGCACGAGGTCCGAGGCAAGTGTAGCCGGTCGTGATCCGCACCCGCCGCGTCGACCCCGTTTTGGAGGGATCACGGGGGTCCGCTAGGCTGGACCACGGAGGATTCGCATAGTGGCCTAGTGCGCACGACTGGAAATCGTGTTGGGTTAACCCCCTCACGGGTTCAAATCCCGTATCCTCCGCTCTCGAAGCAGAAGCCCGGACACCTCGCCGTGTCCGGGCTTCTGCCTTTTCGGCAGATCGCCGTCTTCCCGGCGATCCAATAACGTTGGGGCATGCCAACTCTCGCCGAGGACCTGTTGCTGCTCCTGCTGGACGACGACTCCGGCAAGCTGATCACCGACGGCACCTCCACCGACCACGCGCTCGCGGGCGCGGTGCTGGTGGACCTCGTCACGGCCGGTCGGGTCGCCGAGGAGGGCGGCAAGCTGCACGTGATGGACACCGCCGCGCTCGACGAGCCGGTGCTGGAGGCGGGCCTGGCGCGGTTGACCGAGAAGGCTCCCGCGAAGCCGCAGCGGGCCGTGGAGGCGCTGACCAAGCACGTGCGCGAGACCGTGCTGGAGGCGTTGACCGGGCGCGGGCTCGTCAAGCAGGAGAAGGACAAGGTGCTCGGGCTGTTCCCGCGCAAGACGTGGCCCGCGATCGACTCCGCGCACGAGGACTCGGTGCGGGCGGAGCTGACGGCGGCGCTCGTCGGCGGGCAGCAGCCGAGCGAACGAGCGGGAACGTTGATCGCCCTGCTGCACGCCATCGGCGTGGTGCCGAAGGTCGTGGAGGGCGACAAGAAGGCGCTCAAGGCGCGGGCCAAGGAGATCAGCGAGGGCGACTGGGTCGGCGTCGCCGTGAAGAAGGCCGTGCAGGCGATCCAGGCCGCCGTGACGGCCGCCGTCGTGGTGGCGTCCTCCTCGGGCTCCAGCGGCTCCTGAGAACGCCGGACGGGGCCCGCCGGAGCGGGCCCCGTCCCCTGGACGTCAGACCTGGCGCTGGAGGTGCTCCAGCAGGTCCTCGACCAGGAACAGGATCTCGTCGGCGAGCGCGCTGCCCGTGCTGGGCCGCACCTTCACCACCTGCGGGTCGTGGTCGCTCGCCTGGTCGGCGAACTCCGCGTTGATGTGCACGACGTCGTAGTTGAAGCGCTTGATGTTCTTGCTCAGGAACAGGTGGTCGAGCACCTGGGCGTTGCCCTCGAACACGTAGCTGTAGCGCTCGAGCGGCGGCAGCGTGCCGATCAGGTCGACGACGGCTCCCCCGGCGGTCAGCTTCTGCACCGCGGGCGAGAACTGGTAGTCGTTGATGTCACCGGCGAGGACGATGTTCGCGCCCTTGTCGATCGCCTGCACCTGGTCGACGAACGTCCGCAGCGACGCGGCCTGCGCCTGCCGCTGCACCTCGGAACTGCGGGCGGGCGGCTGGAAGCGGCCGTGCATCGCCTGGTCGCCGCCCTTGGAGTTGAAGTGGTTGGCGACCACGAACACCGTGCGACCGCGGAACGTGAACTGGCCCGCGAGCGGCTTGCGGCTGCTGTTCCACGCCGGGTTCGCCGGGTCGACGCGGCCGGGCGAGACGGACAGCGCCGCGCGGCCCCTGTCCTTCACGACGGCGACCGGGGTGGTCGCGTCGCCGCCGGGCTTGTCCACGAACGACACGCGCGCCGGGTTGAACAGGAACGCGACCCGGATGTTGCCGCCCGGCTCACCGCCGTCGGTCTTGTTGCCGGGGTCGATGGACCGCGACTGGTAGCGCGGGCCGCCCGCGGCGGCGATGGCGTCGACGAACTTCGCCAGCGTCACGTCCGCGGCGACCGTGCCGTCGTCGGTGGCGCCGTTGTTGTCCTGGATCTCCTCCAGCACCACGACGTCCGGGCTCTTGAGGTTCGCCACGACCGCGGCCGCGAGCCGGTCGAACTTGGCCTGCGGGTTGGTCGGGGCCAGGTTCTCCACGTTGTACGTGGCGACCGACAGCTCGCTCTGCTTCTGCGAGCCGGTGACCTCGGGCTTGATGCCGCCGGAGGTGTACGTGCCGAGCGAGTTCGTGGCCAGCGTGTAGCCGCCGAAGTTGGTGTACTCCAGCGCGCCCACGGTCGCGCCCTTGAGCACGTCGCCGACGTTCGCCTTCGGCAGCTCCGCGCTGCCCGCCTTGACCTTCAGGCGACCGCTGTTGGGCTGGTCGTAGCCGAGGTAGACGGTGCCGCCGCGGGCCGACGGGTTCTGCTGCGGCTTGGTGGTGATGAAGCCCTCGCCGAACTCGTTGACCGGGCCGGTGAAGCGGGCGTCGTCGACCTGGAGGAGCTGGCCCTCGCGGGACTCCAGGAAGTCGAGCGCGTACTTCGTCGGCTCCAGCGGCAGGGTCTCGATGGTCGCGCCCGCCGCGTCCGGGGCGTAGGCCTCGGGGATGGACGTCGGGGTGAGGACCTCGGCCGCCGGGACCGGGTTGCCCTTCGACACCACGGTGATCTTCGTGGGCGTGGCGATCTCGGTCAGGGTCTGGTTGGTGCCGGTGTCGCCGCCGGGCCGGTACTCGGCCACGGTGCCGTTGACCAGCACGGAGTCACCGGGGACGACGGTGAACGGGACGGCGTTCGTGTAGACGAACACGCCCTCGCTGGTGCGCGGGTCCGAGTCGACCTGGGTGTCCTGGATCCAGAACCCGCGGTCGCCGGAGGTGCGGGTACCCGTGACGACGCCGGGCACGCCGGTGACCTGCTGGCCGACCAGCGGGGACACCCGGCCGGGGCCCTGGATGTCGTGGATCCGCTTGTCGCCGGGCACGGGGTCGGGATCGGGGTCCGGGTCGGGGTTGCCGCCGCCGGGCGTCTGGCCCTTGCTGTTGACCGGCGTCGGCGTGCCGACGGTGAAGTCGGCGGCGTTGTCGTCGGTGTCGGCCAGCGCCGCGCCGCGGGCGGCCGACGTGGTGTTGCCGAGGTTGCCGGTCGGCGTGCCCTCGCGGACGACGGTCGCGGTGCCGTAGCCGACCAGGTCCTTCACGCTGGGGTCCGCCGCGCAGGCAGCGGCGGTCTTGCAGGTCAGCGCCGTGGTGCCCGCGACGAGCGCGACCGTGCCGCCGGTGCCGGACATCGCGATCGTGCCGGTGGCGTCGGTCGTCGGCAGCTCGATCGTGCCGCCGGTCCCCTTGGCCTCCCCGACGAGGAACCGCCCGCCCGCGGCGATGGAGCCCGCCAGCGGGGTGGCCTGCCACGTGCTGGACGCGCTGGCGCTCGCGGGCAGGTACTGCACGCTCCAGCCGTCGACGGCCACCGCGGCCGCGCCCCTGTTCGCCAGCTCGACGAAGTCCTGGGTGAGCGTCGCGCCGGAGTTCCCTCCGCCGCCGTACACCTCGGCGATCAGCGCGTCCGGGCTCGGCGCGGCGTTCGCGGTCACCGGCAGCGCCACGGCCAGCGTCACGGCGGTGGCGGCGGTGACCGCCAGTCCGACGCGGGGCAGTGATGGTCTCAAAACGTCCTCCGGATGTTGGCGGGTCCGCGAATCCTCCCCGTATCGAGTGAACGAAGGAAGGCTTAGTTACTAACGGTTAACCCGCCCATTGAGAGGTTGACATCTGCCGTAACGAACCGCCCACAGGCGTGGATAGATAGGGTCGGTTCACGCTTCGCGATCCCTGCCGCAACCAAAAGGTGACAGGATCACTCGAACGTGTGTTCGAAGATGCGCTAGGCTGATCACGAGGGTGCGAGCCGGTGGCCCTCCCAGCGCCGGCACCACACAGCGGATCAAGGACGAGGCGCTTGCGACCTGACGAGGTGGCAGGCGCCTCGTGCTGCACCCGCCCTTGTTCGAGGCGCGCGCCAGCCCCGTCGAACCCCAGGAGGAGCGGACCTCAAGCCCACCGACAGGACGGCGGCCACACCGACTCCAAGCGGCTGACCAGCGCGAATGCGACCGGAACGCAGAGAGCCCCGCACCTCGTGAGGTGCGGGGCTCTCTGACCAGCGGTGGCGGTGGGATTTGAACCCACGGAAGCTTTCACTTCACACGCTTTCGAGGTCTGCGAGTCACGGACCGCTAGCAATCGTCTAGCCGGTTTTTCCTGGTGGGCCCCACCCTGCGGCCAGAGGCGGCCGCCCGCGAAGCGGGGCGAATGCAACCAGAACTGCAACCGGCTCAACGCTATCCGCCCACCGCCAGCACGCCTAGGCCATCTACCTGACGTGGACGATCTGGACGCCCTCGCGGGATATGTGGATGTCGACTGGAACAACCCAGAACACACCCGCGCCGAGGCTGACCGCGACCGAGATCAGCACAACAGCTCGAAAAGTTGCCGCCCAACTAGCCAGGGCGCGATCGGCTGCACCGGTCACCCCGCACCGGTCACCGCACCCAGCGTGCTGGTCACCGGATTGCCCACCTCGGCCTACTGGAGATTCTTGGCCATCGGTCCCTAGGGTCAAGTCGTACTCCATGTGTGTGAGGGACGAAGCGGGGCGGCCGACTAGGCCCGGACGGTCAAACCGGCCGCCACGCACGGCCACCGCATGGAGCAGGGCTGATGCGTCTGGCAACGCGTTCAGTCCAGACGGGCGGCTCCCCGCGGGGAGCCGCCCGTTGCCATCTCCGCACGGCGGTACCGCGACTCTATGAGCGATCATCTTCTCGCTCAGCTCCCTGACGACGAGAAGGCCTCCGGATGCGCCGGGCGGCCACTAGGAGTTCGTGCGCGCTGTCGATGTCTAGACCAACAAGTCACCGTTCATCAGCGGATTCGACCACTGCGGCCTTCTGCGTTGGTGTCGGGATGGCTGTACAGCCCGGCCTTGACGACCCGGCCCACTTGCAGCTTCTTCCCGGTTCAGAGCCCTGCGACGAAGGCCCTGAACCGTGGCGAGCACTGACTTAACGGGAGCGCGTACGGCGGCCAATGAGACGACCACTGCCCATAGCGGACAGGTACTGGGTCCCACGGCAAGAAAAGATCAATTCACACTTGGGTCGCTTCATCCATTTCGATGACAAAATCCCTGCATGTCAGCGCAGCTTCGCGAACAGCGCCCGCCCGTATTGTCAAGGCCACGTCATCGACACTTACGTTTACAGATTTGAGCTTCTTTATGACAGAAGCCATGATGCTTCTTCCTCTAACGCCGTTCTCAAGTCGAGTTGACCCATAAGTTGCTGACTGACCGGTAGCATGGGCGCATACTACTCGCTGCGCGGGTTACTGTCATTCGAATGCATAGTCTCCTGAGAGGGATATATCATTAGGTCAACGTGGGAGACTTTCGAGGTGCCGAACACGGCAAGTTGACGCTGCGCCAGTTGAGCACTCGAACCGGCATTCTGCTCGACGATTCTCGAGCGGTCCTCAGAGCTTTCGTGGATGCGGGAATTCTGCTGGAGTGTGTCGAGTCGCTGTCATGCCAGAACGCTCCCGTCATCCGGCACTACCGCCTGGCCGACGACGGGGAATGCCCTCGGGCGAGGCGGTGCATGAACCGCGGCGGTGTCCGCTCCAGGGTGGGTAGCCGTCCCAACAGCACTGTCGCTTGCCAAGTCTCAGATGTAACACCGTCGTACTTGAAGCAGGGCGCCAGGGACGCGAACCCTGCTACGCCGAGCCTGGGGCTGACGCTCATTTTCGTCATCTCAGAGTGGAAGGATCTCTGCTCCGGTTACAGCATCTTCAAGAAGACATGAGTACGATGCCATTCGAAGTACTTCTCCCGGTTTTCGGTCCACCACGCTATCACCCGATCTTGAAGGTGACTTTGAATCATCGCTGTCACTTCGGGCGACTCGACAGCTTTGGTGCTGACCATAAGTTCGCCCCCGCGGCCAACTGCGATGTACCCGCGTTCGAACAGGCCGTCACAGCCAAGCAGGCACGCCAACATCCCGACGTTGTCGAAGTCGCGGCGTTCGTCCTCGGTGCACTTCGATCGCTTCTTGATGTGAGCTCCGACGAGGAGACCTGGTGGTAGTACCCGTCCGCACAGCGCGCAGCTGCCTCTGCCGATCTCGTTGAGCCGCTTCTTGAACTGGGGCTGTTCGAGCCGGATGGCGCTTGCGCGTTCCCCATCGGTCGGGCCGTCGAAGATCCGAGTCAACTGCTCGTGCGCGTCGCGGTCGCTACCTGCTACCTCTACTGGGGCTTCCTCGGCCGGAGCTAGGTTGCATAGCTCCCGCAGCCCCTCGGCATCTTGGGCGTGATAGATGTTGAAGCCCTGTACGACTGCCTTCGGCTTCCACTCCAGCAGAAGCCTGACCTCCTGGATCGGGACATCGATCTGCCGCACATCCGTCAGGGCGTACATGTGCTCCCAGGTCTGAGGTACGTCCGACTTGTCGAACCCCCACAGGCGCTTGGCCAACGCTGCGTTGTGCCAGCGGAGGACTACGGTGCCCGCCAGGTACAACCTGCCGCTTCCGTAGAACAACACGAAATCACCCGCTCGAAGGCGTGCGACCTTGCCTACGTTCACGTTCCGTTTGCCGGGCACCACCCCCCACATTCGCGCACGTCCATCTGGGAAGAGGCGATGCAGATCCGCCAGTACCGATGGCGCCAACAGGTCAGCGTGTTCGTCGAAGACGACCAGGCGCTCAATGGTGTCCTCGTAGTGCTGCAGCACATCACCTACGAGGTTTGCCGGCTGTAGAGCTACTCGCATACCTGCCCCCTGAGCTCACGCTGGCCCTCTCCAGGACCAAACCTGGGGGATCTTGGCACGCCACACCGACAGTTCCAGTTCGGGACGCCTTCAACCGACGGGGTCTCCGCGCGGCGGCTCTAAGCCAACGGGCCAGCCGAGATGTCCACTTGCCGCGCAGCGTGCGTTGTTCGCAGACCTGTTCGTTACGAGGGAATCTCGCCGAGCGAGAGACCTGGGCTCTCCTACTGCTACGACCTGGTCAGGATGTTGTGGTCGTCCATGGTCGTCCGGGGGGATCCAGTGGGACTGTCACGCACCTAGTCACGCAGAGACCTCCGCTGCTGTGCCGAGGTCGGCTCTGACTTAGGTCCTTGAGAGGGCTCGCCCACCTGGCCAGCCACAGGTTATTGCAGCGTAGCCCCCCTTCGGCGTGGGGAAGGCGCGGGATCCACGGATTTTGTAGAGTTGGCGGATGAGCCCGAGTCAACTTCCATTTTCAAAATCGCAAGCTGAGCGCCTTGGCAAGCGACTAGTCGCAAACCCGGTGCCGGACCCCGGAGACTTGGACCTTCTTCGTGAGTTTCTGGCTGCATACGATGACACGCTCAGTGAGGCAGTTGAACGCGTGGAGCGCGAGACAGGTTTTCGGGCGACTCCTCGACTGAAAAACACTCCAACTATTCTTGAGAAACTAAGAAGGCAGGGAGGGCTCCCTAATATTCAAGACCTTGCCGGGATGCGAATAGTCGAAGACTTTGATCTTGTTCAGCAGCTGAATCTGGGTTATGATATTAAGCGCCTATTTTCCGATGCGCCGAAGACGCCTAGGTTAGTCAACCGGGTCAACGAACCGATGTTCGGCTATCGCGCAGTGCACGTGGTTGTGTACCCCAATAAAATTCCCGTCGAAGTTCAGATTCGAACGAAATGGCAGAGCAACTGGGCTAATCTCAATGAAAAGATCGCCGATGTCGTCGGCCGAGGAATTCGATACGGAAAAGACCCGGACTATTTAGACCACAAATTCGGCCAACTGATTCTCAAAACAATTCGCGACTCCCCACGACCACATGGGAAGGTATTTGCCAATGCACTTCAGTGGCTCGAGTCGCGCGAAAGGCTTCTTGAACTCGTACTGGAGAATATGGGGTACATTTCTGAACTTATCGCGAAATACGAGTGGATGAAGGCCATTCAGGATAATAGCGAGACCCTTTCTGCACATCCCGGATATGATGAATTGGTCGAAGCTGTCAATCAGAGTGGAGTGTCCACCGAAGAAGCCAGGGTAGCACTCGCTAGCACTTACGACATATACACAGACGACATCATTGACAGCATGGCGAAAGCCCGAAACGATATGTTCGATATGTTCGATAGGGTAGGCAGGACAATCATTGAGTCATCCTTGCGAAAATTTGAGCAATCAATTCCCGGCTTGAAGCCGACGGAGGCACAAAAAGAATTTGCAACGAAAGTCCTCCTTGAAGGGCTCGCGAAAAATGAACAGAAATGATACACTAGGGACCGTGACCTATACATTCTTGATCTATGACCGCTCTGCTGGTCAGTTGATCAGCAGTCGACGGTTCGCTCTGCGGTCCGAGGCGCTAGCTGCTCGGTTCACGGCCGAACGGGATCTTGAGAATGCGGACGGAAATATCGAGATGGTAGTGCTTTCGGCTACATCTGATGAGGATCTTATGCGTACCCATCCCCGCTACTTCCAGTCGCTAGAGGAGTTGGCCAGACGTCCTGCCTAGTGCGGCCCAGCTGACTTCGAGTGGTGTCGCCAGCGTAGCCCGCTGACGACTCCCTGCAGAGACAGGGACGCAGTAGGCCGTCAGCGTCGAAATCCCGTCCGTACCCGTGTCCTCACGGGGTTTCACACGGTGCGCCGCTCTGCGAGTTCAATCGCCACACACAGCCGGAAGGGTAACCGTCCCAGCCGTCCCAACCGTCCCACCGCAGATCAGCCTGGGACGGCACGAGGAGTTGGGACGGCTCAATCCGTCCCGGAGAACAGACCGCCCCCACCTGACCTGCGGTGGGACGGCTACCCCACTAGGTCATACGCTTCCAGCAAAGCGTGCCGAGCTATGGAGGTAGTTGGTGCGCATCCGGTCGCGGTCGCTCTTACGGTCCCAAGTCCACGAAGACGGCGGTTGCGTCATCGTGGTGCTTACGTTTCCGCCCATCACCTGACGAAAACCCCTGGATTTCGGCCTTCCGGGTCTGGGCTATCAGACTTCGAGGCCCCTCGTCCGACAGAATGCGGAATAGCTCTTCCCACGACAGCATCCCGAACGCGTCGACAAGGCGACTCGCGCCGTCTGACAGCAGTGCGGCCGAAGTTACCTCCATGGCTGGAAGGCTTCCGCACACGGCTTGATAAGCGGCATCGGGCATGGTGTTAGCCACGTAGTAGCCACCTGGCGTGTTCTGTACTGCTATAACCGCTTCATATGAGTAATCATTCAGATTGGCCATCCGCTCGTCTAGAATTGGTTCGACATTTCCGGAACGGCTGATTAGTAGCGGGGAGTCTCCGAGTACCAGGTAGTCAAGGACGTCGCCCTGATTGCGCAATATTGTGACTGTCGACGACGGACTATCGGGATTACTCAGATCACAGGTCTTATCATGCGCCGAGCAAGTTCGTGTAATCGACTCGGCAAGAGCATCGGTCAGCGCTATTTCAGGCGCTAAGGTCAACAATTGAGCCAGGTTCCCGGCCAGTTGACGAACCACCCAAGGAACGTTGTGGATACATCCGTTCTCCGCAGGTCTCAGTGCGGTCGCCCCATCGAGTACGACGGCCCAGCCCAGGCCAACTGCTGCGTAATCGTCGTTCTTCCGACCGGGCGTCGCTTGGCTCTCTACTACGGCTCGCATCTGGGCCCCTCAGTCGGGAATCGGGAATCGGTAGCGGAACGCGGCGGTGTCACCAGCGATCACGGAAATCATGACCTCTACCGCGCGACCAGTGTCGTCATAAATCGTCCTAATAAGCTCGAGAACGGGAGTACCCGGCGGAAGTTGAAGTGAAACAGATTCTGGCCCCGAGGGCATCCTGGTTGACAGTTCCTCTTCCACCTCTGCTAGTCGGTACCCGCTCTCCTCAAGGCGGGCCAGCCCACCTCCGGGTCCGGTGTCCGATTCCATGATTGCCGTTCCGCGAACGACGCCGAGCTCGTAGTAGCTGTCTGCGAGCTGATTAGGGCGTCCATCGACGGCGGTGGTCCTGCGTCGAGCCCACACAAGGGTTCCGATTTCCACTCGCAATCGATCAGCCACGAACTTTGGTGCAGGAACTTCTTCAAGTGCTCGAATCGATTGGCTCGCCTTGCCGTAGATTGAATCCCGTGGCGTGGCAACAAGTACCGTCTTGCCTGACTGCCAAAGGCTGCGCGAGTACCGCTCAATTCCCTGCAATTGTGCGATTGGATGCGAGCGAACAAAGGTTCCGCTGCCCTGCATCGTCACGATTAGCCCCTGCTGCTTCAGCAGATCGATTGCCTTGCGCACAACTGCAAGAGAGCAGTTGTGCGCCGCCGCAAGCTCGTCGAACGAGGGCAGCTTGTGGCCCGGCGGCCACTCGCCGCTCTCGATCTTCAGCCGGACGTCGTCGGCTACCTGCACCTGAAGTGGGCGAGCGTCAGTGAATCCGCTGGTCATGGAACCAGTCTAGAGCAGTCTGCATACAGAGTCTTGACAACGACTTCAGATGACTCCTAATGTCTGCATACAGACCGGCAGACATGCGAACTTGGTTCGCAAGATCCAGAGGGAGTCAACGATGAGCAGCACGAACAACTACCCCGACGGCCTCACCCAGGCGGCTCTGGCCCGCATCTCGGTCGAGGTTTCGGCGGAGATCGAGGTAGCCGCTCCGACGCCGGCGCTGCTGGACGGGTCCGCGCTGGAGCGCCGTAACCGCCGTATCGCCGCCCGCGCTCAGGCCGGGATCGTCGCCCAGTACGGCGTCACGCAGGCTCAGGCTCTCCGCGAGTCCGAGGGCACGCCGCTGCCGGTCATCACGGCCACCTTCCCCGAGCCGGTCTTCGGCAAGCCCAAGAGCACCAAGAGCAAGGGCAAGGGAAACCGCGTCGGGCGTAAGGCCCGCCGTCTGGCCGCTCGCACCGCGGCGACCATGGGGCGGGTGGCCTGATGAACGCCACTTCCGAGGTCCCCGCGCCGGAGATCACCGCCGTGATCGACCAGGCCGCGGCCGACGTCAACGTCCAGTTGGCCCGCGCGGACACCAAGGCCTCCACGTTGCTGCCGTTGTTCGGCGCGTTCCTGGCCGGGGTGGTGGCGCTGTCCACCAGGCCGATGCCCACGGCCGCAGTGGTGCTGTTGTGGGTGGCCGCGGTCCTGATGCTGGGCGCTGTTCTGGTGCTGCTGCTCGCGGTCCGTCCTCGATTCGGCAACGCTGACCCGTTCGGGTTCCCCCGGCTGGCTCGGTTTGTGGATCGGCCCGGTGAGGTGCTCAACGTCTTGGTCGAGGACACCACGCCGCTCCGGCAGGCAAAGGAGCTGTGCGGATTGGCCGTGATCGTGCGGGCCAAGTACGTCCGCGTGCGTCTGGCGGTCGATCTGATCGTGGCTGGCCTGGTGTCGCTGGCTGGGAGTCGCGCCACGGCTCAGCGGATCACCGCGGCGGTGTCGTGATGGCGGGCAAAGCGTTCGGGTGGGTCTGGACGCCCAGCGTGCCGTGGCAGACCGGTCCGACCTACACCCGCGGCACCCACGACGGGCTCCCGCTGCTCTCGCACGGCATGGCACCCCGTCACCTGCTCGCGACCTACCGGCAGTTGCGGTCGCTCAACCTGCGTCCCGGCGGGGCGGACCCGGTCGCGGTGCTCTACGGCCGCCACAACAAGTCCGGCAAGACCTGGTTCGCCTCGCTCTACCTCATCGCCGCCGCGGTCCCGGTCCGGCCGATGACGCCCGCCAAGTGGACCGCGATCGCGAAAGCCAACCTCGGTCGCCGGATCTGCCCGGAATGCGGCCACGACCGCGGCTACATCGTCCCGCGCTGGGACGGCCGCAAGTGCTGCGTGCCCTGCTTCGACACCGCCTGTGACACCGACCTGAAAGAGGCCGCCTGATGTGGATCACGTGCACCGCCTGCAACGGAGACGGCTGCTCCGACTGCGGCGATAACGGCGGGGCGAACTTCCCCGACAACGACCCCGACCAGTAGCCCACGAGAGGAGATCCACCGCCATGACCACGGGCAACGGCGTCCGGTGCACCCCCGAGTGGGGCGACCACGACGGCTACTACAACACCGGGCGGACCGGGACCAACCCGCTCACCGGCGACACCTTCGAGGTGTGGAGCTGCCAGTGCGGCGAGAGGACCTACGAGTCCTACCCGAAGTACCGCTAGCACCAAACCATCCACATCGGACACCCAAGCGAAAGTGAGAACCACTGTGAAAGCCCCGAACGCGTCCATCACCGCCGACATGGTCGTCATCGGCCACGACCCCCACGGCATCCCCAACGTGCTGCTCATCGAACGCGGCCACGACCCGTTCGCCGGACACCGCGCCCTGCCCGGCGGCTACGTCGAACCGGGCGAGACGTTCCGACAGGCCGCGGTCCGCGAGCTGGCCGAGGAAACCGGAGTCATCGTCGACCCGAACCGCCTGCACCAGGTCGGCATCTACGACGCCCCCGACCGCGACCCCCGCGGCCGTGTCGTGTCCGTGGCGTACCTCGCGATCGTCCCGGACCGGCCGATCGCCGTCGCGGCCGACGACGCCGCCATGGCCCGCTGGACCCGGATCTACGGGGTGCCGGACATCAGGAACCTCGCGTTCGACCACAGCGAGGTCCTGGCCGACGCGCTGAACCTGTTCCACACGCTCAGCCGCTAGCTCCGCCCCGAACCGGCGGTCCACTCCGCCAAGAACAGCCCGCCGGTTCGGGTCTCCCTCAACCCAGCAAGTGAGCCAAGGAGAGCACAAGCATGTCCCAGTCCCCGCCCCGGCACCACAACCACCCCGGCCGCCGCGCCGCGGCACCGACCACCGCCCTGATCACGTTCCTCGTGTTGCTGCTCTCCGCCTGCGAGCCCGGTACCACCCCGAGCCCGCTCGATCCGGCGGCCGTGCCGGTCGAGGTGCAGGACGCGCCCCGCGCCTCCGACATGGACGTCGAGTTCTCCGCGATGTGCGACGACACCGGGTTCGCCTACGACGTCGAGCCCGACACCGCCGAAGCACAGGAGGCCGCGCGTCGGTTCTGCCGCAACGCCGACACCGCGATCGACTCCGCCGACTGGCCCGCCGGTCTGCGCCCGCTCGGTGACGTGGCGGTGGACAAGTGAGTGCCGCCCTCGGGTCCCTGCCCCCGTCGTTCTGGCTGCTCGGTCTCGTGCCGGTCGTACTGCTGGTGCTGCTGTGGAAGCTCCTGGTCTCCGCCGCACTGGTCGCGCTGGCCGGATGGGCACTGATCGGCCACGGCAGCCACAACATGGCCGTGCTGATCGCGTTCCTCGCCCTCGCGTCCGCCGCGGCACTGCTGATGCCGCCCCGCCGAACCGCGCGTCTTCGCCCGTCCCGTCTGCACCGTCAGGAGGTCACGCCGTGAGCACTTACGCCGAGAACCGCCGCGCCGACCGCGCGGCCCAAGCAGAGCAGCGCCGCGCCGACCTGGCGGCCAAGACCGAGGCCGACCTCAAGGCCCGGCAGGTCGAGCGGGACGCCCGCCGCGCCGATCAGGTCATGCTGATCGAGCAGCGCCGCGCCACCCAGGCGGCCGACGCCCAGCGCGTGCAGGCCGAGAAGGCCGCGGCCCGTGACCGGCGCGCCCGTGCCTCACGCGCGGTGGCCGGGTGGGTGTCCGCGCACACCCTGGACCTGTTGTTCGTGCCGGTCATCCTGGTCCCCGCGGTGCTCGCGTGGTCGGCGATCTCCGGGTACGGCCACGACCTGTACGGGACGCCGGGGTGGACCCTGCCGCTCTACAGCGAAGCAGCGATGTGGGCGTTCGCGTTCGCCGTGGCTGCCGCCCGCCGCGGTTATCGACCGGTGGCGCGACTGCTGCTCGGGTTGTGGGTCTCCGCCGCGGTGTCCGCCACGTTGGCGTTCCTGCACGGCCTGACCGCCACCGGGGGCAGCGTCACCGATGGCGTGGTGATGGCGGTCGTCGCGGTCGGCGGGGTGATCGTGCACCAGATCGTGGACACCGCTTCCACCGCCGGACCGCGTCGGACCCGTGAGCAGCGCGCCGCGGACCGGTTGCACCGCCTGGCGGTCAAGCGGGTGGACGCGGTCCGCCGTGCCGCCGTGCGGACCGCGGTCGCCGACCTCGCCGCGGACGGCACCGCGACCCTGCTGCACCGGCCCGGTGTGGTCGGGCTGCGCCGCCGCCCGTGGGGCCGGGCGCGGCTGGTCGCGGTGACGGTGCCGGGTCTTCCCGTCGCGCCGCTGCCGGAGGTCGACGCCGTCGTCGACAGCCTCACCGACGAGATCAGCGCCTACCTGTCCACCCTGCCCACGGTCGAGCCGATTCCCCCCGCCGGAAACGACCTGGACCCCTCGGGAAATGCGGAAACGTCCGACCCGCTGCTCCTGGTGGAGCTGGCCGGACTGCCCGCGGACACCGCGGACAAGGTCCCCGGCTACGTCTCCCGTGTCCGCGCCGCGATCGACTCCGGTCGTCTCCCGGCCGCGCCGAGCCAGACCGCGGTGCGCAAGTTCCTGCGCATCCGCTCCGAGGTCGCCGCGGTCGTGCACCGCGTCCTGACCCACTCCGGTCCTGACGGCCCCACCCCCGTCACCGCATGAACACCCCGGCCGACACCGCCCTGTCCCACCGCAGCCGTACGAGGAGGTCACGATGAGCACCGAATCCCTGACCACGCCCGACCCCGACCTGTCGAACAACGTCGTACCGCTGCGCCGCGGAACCGAGGGGGACGTGACCCCCGCCGACGCCACGCCCGGCACCGACGTGGATCGCGCCCCCGAGGTCCTGGTCGGGGAGATCGTGGAGGACGCCCCCGAGGAGACCACCGCGATGGTGGCGGTCGACCAGCCCACCGCCGACACCTCCACGTGGGTGGACCGGATGCGCGGCACCGACCGGCAGCCGATCATCCCCGGCTACCTGCGCACCATGGAACAGGCCAAGGACACCGCGAAGTGGGTCGTGCGCCACTACGCCCACACCGCGGGCTTCCACGCCGTGCGCAGCCCGATCTACGCGGCCAAGCTCGCCGCACGGTCCCCCCGCGGGGCACTGCTGCTGCTGGCCTCCACCGGCCGCTGGGTCTCCGACGCCGAGGGACGTCCGGTCCGCCGGCAGATGGCCAACCAGGGCGCGGCCGACATGTACCTGAAGCTGGCGCAGCAACGGGACGCGCGGGTCCGTGCCCGCACGATCCTGCTGCTCATCGGCTCCACGGTCGGGGTGGTGCTGCTGTTCGCGCTGCCCATGGTGTCCCCGTCGTGGGTGCTGTGGACGTGCGGGCTGATCGCCGCTGCTCTGCTGGGCAGGCTCGGCACCCCGGCGGACAAGCCCGTCGCCGGTCGCGCCGTGTTGGGCGCTCAGGTCGCCAAGCTGACCTCGGACACGGTGGTCAAGGCGCTGTCGGTGCTCTCGATCAGCGGCATCAACTCCGCGCTGGCGAAGAACCCCAACGCGATCGGGTTCACCGCGCCCATCACCCGCGACGGGCCGGGCTGGCGGGCCGAGGTCGACCTGCCCGCAGGCGTCACCGCGGCCGAGGTCACCGAGAAGCGCGTCAAGCTCGCCTCCGGGTTGGGCAGGCCCCTCGGGTGCGTGTGGCCCGAGGGCAAGCCCGAAGTCCACCCCGGACGGTTGGTGCTGTGGGTGGGCGACCAGGACATGGGCAAGGCGCGTCAGCCCGCGTGGTCGCTGCGCAAGGGCACCGCGATCGACCTGTTCGCCCCGCAGCCCTTCGGCACCGACCAGCGCGGCAAGTGGGTCGAGCTGGTGCTGATGTTCGTCTCCGGGATCATCGGAGCGGTTCCGCGCATGGGCAAGACGTTCACGCTGCGGGAGCTGCTGCTCATCGCCGCGATGGACCCGCGGGCCGAGCTGCACCCGTTCGACCTCAAGGGCACCGGCGACCTGTCGCCGCTGGCACCGGTCGCCCACCGCTACCGCGCAGGCGACGACCCCGCCGACATCGAGTACGCGGTGCAGGACCTCCGCGAGCTGCGGGAGGAAATGCGGCGCCGCACCAAGGTGATCCGGGAGCTGCCCAAGGACCTGTGCCCGGAGTCCAAGGTGACCACGGAACTGGCCAACAACAAGTCGCTGGCGCTGCACCCCATCGTCGTCGGGGTCGACGAGTGCCAGGTGTGGTTCGAGCACGCCGAGTACGGCAAAGAGATCGAGGAAATCGTCACGGACCTGGTCAAGCGAGGTCCAGCCACCGGGATCGTGATGCTGCTGGCCACCCAGCGCCCGGACTCCAAGTCCATCCCCACCCAGATCAGCGACAACGCGATCCTGCGGTTCTGCCTCAAGGTCGCCGGTCAGGTGCCCAACGACATGGTGCTGGGCACCTCCTCCTACCAGAACGGGGTCCGCGCGACCACGTTCGCGTTCTCCGACAAGGGAATCGGCATCCTCAAGGGCGTCGGTGACGAGCCGCTGACCGTCAAGGGCGTCTACATCGACGCGCCCGACGCGGAAAAGATCGTGGGCCGCGCGCGGGCGCTGCGCACCGCGGCGGGACGGCTGACCGGCTACGCCGCCGGGGTCGACGTCGAGGTCGACCAAGAGGAGACCAACACCCTGTTGGAGGACGTGGCGACCGCGATCGGCGGGGCGGACAAGGCCTGGTCGGAATCCATCGTGGACCGCCTGGCGGAGCTGCGGCCCGCGACCTACGGGGCGTGGGGCGAACTGCCCACCGGTTCGGCAAAGGCGACCACCCTCGCGGGGGCGCTCAAGCCCTACGGCATCACCACCAAGCAGGTGTGGGGCACCGACCCCACCACCGGCAAGGGAGCCAACCGCATGGGCGTCGCACGGGACTGGATCACCGACGCTCTCACCGAGCGTGACGGAAAGCCAGCTCGCCGGTAGGACCCGCGGGGGTCTGGGTCTAGAGGTCACCCCCTCTAGACCTAGGCCCTCCCCTAGGAAGTCGAATACCACCTGATCAGCGCCCTAGCTCCTAGAGGCGCAGCCCTCGCGCGCCCAAAAACAGCCCAGGAGCACCCGTGAACACCCTCATCGCCACCATCGGCCTGCCCACCGCACTCCTCATTGTGGTCACGCTCTGCTACCTCGTGACGTGTGGGGTGTGGCCGTTCAAACCGTGCCGGACCTGCAAGGGAGCGGGCCGTTTCCGCGCCAGGCTCCTTGGCGCGGTCCGGTTGTGTCGCCGCTGCAAGGGCACCGGGCTGCGGCTGCGGTGGGGCCGCCGAGCGTGGAACGCGGCCACCAGGTTGCGCCGCGCCCGCCGCGCCGCCCGAACCGGTGCAGGTCCAGGGATTCAGATCGACCGCTGACGCGGACTGACCACAACGGACACCACATCGGCGCTGCTCACCACGGGGACGTGACAGCAGTTCCGTTGCGGGGAAAGGGAAACCGCCATGTGTCGATCCTGGCGTCGCTGCCGTGGTGGCAGCGGGAAGTCCACCCAGAACACCCGGAAAGCCGTGTCCCGTGCCAAAGCCGCGCTGGACGCGGCGAAGCAGACCGGTGACCTCGACCAGGTCACCGCGGCCCGCGAACGGCTCGACGCCGCACGGGCCGCGCACCGGGTCGCCAAAACCGCGGCCGCTGCCGAGGAATCCGCGCGTCACCACGGGGACGTGACATCCGAGCAGTCTCCGACCACAGAGGACGACCCGACGATGAACGACCAGCCGCACCAAGGCGACGACCACGACCCGCGACCGCGGATCATCCTGCACAACACCAACATCGTCTCCGGCAACGCCACGGTCGGCAGTCAGCACGACGTCAGCCACGACTCCTACACCGCCGAGCCCACCGCAGCCGACGCCGCCAAGCAGGCCGAACGCGCCAAGAAGCAGGCCAAGAAGGCTGCCAAGCGCGCCCGCCGCGCCGAACGCGACGCACACCACACCGTGAACGTGGCATCCGGTGATGCTGGCGTGGACCTGCAAGTCGGGGTCCAGCTCGGCGGAATGACCATCACCGGCGGTGTCGGCAACTACATCAGCGGAGCCACCGGCACGATCAACGTCAACAACGTCGGCGGACCCAACCGCGGCAGGGCGCGAGTCGACTTCGCCCACGACACGGTGACCTTCGGCCAGCCACCCCGCACAGGTCACAGCGGGGACGTGACACCCCCGACCACGAACGACCCGCACACGGACGACCACGGCACGCGGATCGTCCACACCCCCGACGGAACCACGCGCGTCGATCCGGACGGCTACGTGGAGTCCATCCGCGACGGACAGGTCCGGTTCCGAGGTCACGTCAGCGGCGAAATCTGGGTCGACGGCCAGCGCCTGCGCTGACAACCACCCTGCTCAGGCCGGGGACGTGACCTCGCACCACCCCTGCACCAGCTCGGTGCCGCGCCGGACGTGACCCCCCCCGCCCCCGCGCGGCACCCCGACCCCGTCCCCCGCACCCCCCCAGGTCGTGCTGCGCAAGGAACCCACCTGTCCGAAAACC
>NZ_JBHYHC010000010.1:0-69873 GCF_042738955.1 Umezawaea sp. NPDC059074 | reverse complement strand
CGGACAAGGCCGCCGCCGGTCTCTCGGAAACCGTGACGCCGCAAGGCATCATCGCGGTGTGCGACCCGGTCGACGTTCCGTTGGCCGACGCCCTTCCCCGTCACCACCTCTGTTCGTGCTGCGAAAGGAACCCTCGTGTCCGATCACGCCGCAACCGCCCGCCGCGCCGAAACCGTGCTCGCCACCGAACGCGGTTGGTACGTCTTCCCCCTCATCCGCAACGACAAGCCCCCCGCCGTCACCGACTGGGAGAACAAGGCCACCAACGACCCCGACCGCGCCCGCTGGTTCTGGACCACGTACCCGCACTACAACGTCGGCATCGCCACCGGTCCCTCGAACCTCGTGGTGGTCGACCTGGACATCGCCAAGACCGGTCAGGTGCCCCCGGCAGGCTTCAACATGCTCGGGGTCTTCCAGGGGTCCGACGTGCTGGACGTCCTGGCCGAGCGCGCCCGCGCCACGATCCCCGCCACCTACACCGTGCGCACCCCCTCCGGCGGCACCCACCTCTACTACCGCGCCCCGGCCGGGGTAAAGCTGCGCAACACCCAGAGCACCCTCGGGTGGCTCATCGACACCCGCGCCCACGGCGGCTACGTCGTCGGCTCCGTGTCGGTCCTGCCCCACGGCGGGTACGAACTCGTGGACGACCAGGACCCGGTCCCGCTGCCCACTTGGTTGCACCAGGCCCTCACCGCCAAGCCCGCACCGGCCACCACAGCGCGCCGCCAGACCGTTCCTCACCGCCGCGGTTCCTACCTGTACGCGATCGTGCGGGCCGAGTTGGCCAAAGTCGCTGCGGCGCAACGAGCCCGCCACAACAAGACCGTTTTCGAGGCCGCGCTGACCTTCGGTCAACTGGTCGCGGGCGGGGAACTCGGCCACGCCGAATCCTTCGCCCTGTTGGAGGAGGCCGCCACCCACATCGTCATCGGCGCGTGCGACTGCACCGCGAGCGGCATCGCCAAGACCATCCGATCGGGGCTCAAGCTCGGGGCCACCCAACCCCGACGACTCGAAAGCGACGGCGGGGTGGCGGCGTGAACGTCGTGGAGCTGTTCGCCGGTATCGGCGGTCTCGGCCTCGGCCTGGAACGCGCCGGAATGACCGTGGTCGGCCAAGTGGAGATAAATCCGTTCTGCCAACAGGTGTTGGCCCAGCACTGGCCGGAGGCCCCCCGCCATGACGACGTCCGCACCGCCACCACCTGGTGGCACTCCCAACCCCGACCCGCAGTCGATCTGGTCGCCGGGGGCTTCCCCTGCCAACCCGCGTCCGAAGCAGGACCGCGGCTCGGCACAAGCGACCCCCGATGGCTCTGGCCCGCGATGGCCGACGTCGTCGCCGATCTCCGACCCCGATGGGTGCTGTGGGAGAACGTGCCCGGTCTGCTCACCCGAGGACTGGACATCGTCCACGCCGACCTTGTTCGACTCGGATACCGGCACCGCGTGGGGTGGGCCTCCGCTTGTGCAGTGGCTGCCCCACACGCACGCAAACGCCTGTTCGGTGTGGCCCACACCGACACACCGCGACGGACCGAGGGGAGCGGGCTACGACAAGCCCGGACGCCCCCTGTCCGAACGCGTCGGTGGCCCGCTGAACCCGACGTGGGTCGAGTGGCTCATGGGCTTCCCGATCGGGTGGACCGCGTTGCCGCCCTCGGCAACGCCGTCGTCCCCCACCTCGCCGAACACCTCGGCCACCTGATCACCGCCACCGCACACCGCACGAGGAGCGCCGCATGAGGATCCGAGTCGAGGGCACGCGCGCCGAGGTCGACACCGCGACCGCGCTGATCGCCGACGTGTTGGAGGTTCAGGAGGTCAGCAGCTTCTACGCCAACACCCGCACGGCCTCGGTGCTGGGCCGGGTGTACCTGACCGTGGCCAGCCCCACGACCACCGTCGTCCGCGCACGAGAGGACCGGCTCGGCAAGGGCACGCAGATCACCTCCACCCCCGGCAAGGAGATCACCCCGTGAACGACCTCGCCAACGACACGGAGCCCACCGGGGCCGACCTGCTCGACACCCTCCGCGACTCGCTGACCCGCTACGTCGTGCTGCCCACCCCCGAGTACGCCGACGCCGTCACGCTGTGGATCGCCGCCAGCCACGCCCAACCCGCGTGGGCGCACGCGCCCCGCATGGTGATCCGCGGACCCGAGAAGCGGTGCGGCAAGTCACGGCTTCTCGACGTCGTCGAGGCCACCTGCCACAACCCGTTCATCACCGTCAACAGCTCCTCCGCCGCGGTCTACCGGTCGATCACCGACGACCCGCCGACCATGCTCGTGGACGAGGCCGACACGATTTTCGGGCCGAAAGCAGACGGCAACGAAGACCTCCGCGGACTGCTCAACGCCGGACACCAGCGCAACCGACCCGCCAAGCGCTACGACGCCGCCACCAACAAAGTCGAGTCCATTCCCACGTTCGCCATGGCGGCACTCGCGGGAATCGGAGCGATGCCCGACACCATCGAGGACCGGGCCGTGGTCGTGCACATGCGCCGCCGCGGCCCCGGCGAGAAAGCCGCACCGTACCGACACCGCCGTGACCGTCCCGCCCTGCGCGCCCTGGCGGTTCAGCTCAACACGTGGCTAAGGGGAGCGCTGGAAATCTTGGAATCGATGGAACCGGAAATGCCCGTCGAGGACAGGGCAGCAGACACCTGGGAGCCACTGGTGGCCGTAGCTGATTTCGCGGGCGGGGAATGGCCGAACCGCGCCCGAACCGCCGTGGTCGCGCTGACCGAGGAAGCCTCCAAGGACGGCAACACCTCCGAACGCGTCCGCCTGCTGCTCGACTGCCGAAAGGCGCTCAGCAACGAAATGGCGTTGTCGACCGCGGTTCTGATCGAACGGTTGAAAGCCGACCCGGAAGCGACTTGGCGGACCTACGGCCCCAACGGGCTGACCGCCAACAAGATGGGGGCGCTGTTGAGGGAATTCGACATCCGTTCCGCGAACGTCCGGTTCCTCGACGGCACCCAGCTCAAGGGCTACCAGAAATCGGACTTCATCGACGCGTGGGCGCGCTACTGCCCGCCGGAAGGACCCGACGACGACCAGGCCCAGACAGGGCCGCGGGACGGATCGAGCCGTCCCACCGACACGAGCCGTCCCAGCCTGACCAGCATCGGGACGGCTGGGACGGCTGGGACGGTTACCCCCCTCAGCCACGCCACCGGAGGTGCCGCATGAGCGCTGGGCGGCACAACACCGAGATCGCAGAACTTCTCGCCCAACTGGCCGCACTCATCACAAGCAACGAACCGAGTGCCGCAGTACCTGCTCAGCGACAACCCCCGGAGCGTGTGCTGCTGACGGTTGAAGAAGCCGCGGAACTGCTTCACATCGGTAAGACCAAGGCTTACGCATTGGTCAAGTCAAGGGAGATCGATTCCGTTCTAATCGGCCGACTACGTCGGATCCACATCGACGCGGTCAGGGAATTCGCCGCTCGACTGATGACCGACCAGCGTGATTACCGGGCAGCTTAGAAAGGGACCTCATGGCGCGCGAAAAGAAGACCCGGAACGCCAACGGTCGGTCCAGCATCTATTACAGCGACTCTGACAAGTGTTGGCATGGTTGGGTCACGGTCGGAACCAAAGACGACGGAAAGACCGACAGGCGGCATGTACGAGGCAAGACGCAAGATGAGGTCTCCGGCAAGGTCACCAAGCTAGAACGTGACCGGGACGCCGGAAACGTGACCAAGGCCGGTCAGAACTGGACGGTCGCTGAGTGGTTGCAGCACTGGCTCGAAAACGTGGTCGCTCCGCCCACCGTTACAGAGAACGCGTACAACGCATACGAGGTAGCCGTGCGTGTTCATCTCGTGCCCGGAGTTGGAGCACATCGCCTCAAGAAGTTGGAGCCCGAACACCTCGAAAAGCTCTACCGCAAGATCATGCAGAAGAGTACGAAGTTCGGACCCACGACCAGCGCCGCGACCGCCAATCAAGCCCACAGAACGATTCGCGCGGCACTCAACGTGGCGGTCCGACGGAAGCACATCAGCAGTAACCCGGCACTAGAGGCGAAGGCACCGAAGGTCGAGGAAATGGACGTCGAGCCGTACTCCGTCGACCAGGTGAAAATGCTGCTCCAAGCCGCGCTGGCTCGGCGCAACAGTGCGCGGTGGGCGGTCGCGTTGGCGCTAGGGCTTCGACAGGGTGAAGCACTCGGACTGCAATGGTCGGACGTGCACTGGCGCGGTTGGGACCTGCCGTGCCCGGCACACCGTAAAGCGTTCTGCCCGGAGTGCGCCGCCCTGTTCTCGATGGGGATCGTGGTCCGACGCAGTCGATTGCGCCCGAAGTGGAAACACGGTTGCAAGGTGCCCTGCGGCAAGAAGTACGGCGGCTACTGCCCGGACAAGGTGCCCTCTCGCCCTGAGACGGCCGGTACGAAGTCATCGGCGGGAAAGCGTGGCGTCGGACTACCGGAGGAGGTGGCGAGGCTGCTGAAGCTGCACAGGGCGGAGCAGGACAGGGAACGTCGGAAGGCGGCACAGCTCTGGACCGATAGCGGCTACGTCTTCACCACGGAGACCGGAGCGCCGCTGAACCCTAGGACCGACTACAACGAGTGGAAGCGGCTCGTGAAAGCAGCGGGTGTGCCGGACGGGCGGTTGCACGACGCCCGGCACACCGCGGCGACGGTGCTGCTGCTGCTCGACGTGGCGGAGCGAACCGTCATGGGCATCATGGGCTGGTCGAACACGGCCATGGCGGCCAAGTACCAACACATCACCTCCGCGATCCGCCAAGACGTCGCCCAGCGGGTCGGAGGACTGCTCTGGAAACCCGTTGAGGACACCGTGAGCTGCACCAAGGAAGATGGCGACGGCACCGCTGAGGCCCCAGTTCCAACCGGCTGACCAGGGCTACTGCAACCAGAACTGCAACCGGAACGCAGAGAGCCCCGCACCTCGGGAGGCGCGGGGCTCTCTGACCAGCGGTGGCGGTGGGATTTGAACCCACGGAAGCTTTCACTTCACACGCTTTCGAGGCGTGCTCCTTCGGCCGCTCGGACACGCCACCGCTAAGAACAATACAAGACGGGTGTCCGGGGCTGTCGAGGGGGTTACCTGTTGAACTTGTCCTTGAGGCCGGCGACGCCGTCTGCGGTCTTGTCACGCAGGTCGTGGCCGGTTTCCTTCGCGTGGCCCTCGACCTGGTCGGCTTGGCCCTCGACGCGGAGGGTCTGGTTGCCGGTCTTCTCGCCGACCTTCTCCTTGACCTCGCCGATCAGCTGCTGCGCCTTGTCCTTGGCCTTGTCCAGGATGCTCATAACGGTCGAATACCCCGAACCGACCAGCGCGAACCGTGCCGAGGGTCACACCGTGCGCTGGTCGGCGAAGAAGTCGGCCAGCAGGGCCGCGCACTCGGGTTCCAGGACGCCGCCGTGGACCTCGGGCCGGTGGTTGAGGCGGCGGTCGCGGACGACGTCCCACAGCGAGCCGATGGCGCCCGTGCGGGGCTCCCACGCGCCGAACACGACCTTGTCCACCCGTGCCAGCACGAGGGCGCCCGCGCACATCGTGCACGGCTCCACGGTGACCGCCAGGGTGCAGCCGGTGAGCCGCCAGCCGTCGCCGTGCACCGACGCGGCCGCGCGCAGGGCGAGGACCTCGGCGTGCGCGGTCGGGTCGCCGGTGGCTTCGCGGGCGTTGCACGCCGCGGCCAGCTCGGTGCCGTCCGGGCCGAACACGGCCGCGCCGATCGGGATGTCGCCGGTCGCCGGGGCGCGGCGCGCGGCGGCCAGCGCCGCGCGCACCATGTCCTCGGGGCTCGGGGTCACGCCTGGATCTTGTCGAGCAGCTTCGTGAACTCGTCGGCGAAGCCGCACCGCTGCGCGATCATCTGGAGCTGCTCGTCGGGGTAGAGGTCCACCTCGTCCACGACGATCTGCATCTCGTGCTTCGGCATCCCGAGGTCGGCGAGGACGCCGAGGTCGCCTTCCGGCCACAGCTCCTCGTCCTCCTCGTCCGGCGGGTCGACCCGCAGGAGGTCGAGGACGTCCGCGGCGATGTCGTAGTCGAGGGCCGCCGCCGCGTCGGACAGCAGCAGGGACACCCCGCCCGGCACCGGTCGGAGGATGATGAAGAACTCGTCGTCGACCGCGAGGAGCCCGAAGGCCGCACCGGTCGAGCGGAGTTGGCGCAGCTCGGTGATAGCCGCGTCCAGTTCGGACAGCGCGGAGCTGTCCATCGTGCTGCACCGCCAACGGCCGTCCTCCCGGACGACCGCGACAGCGAAGCCGTTGACCGGCTCCTGCTCTGCCATGAGCACACCGTAGGGGGCAGCCACCCCACCCGGTAGCACGGGGCCTCCGGGAGCAGCGCCGAGGGCCCGTCCGATGTCAGTATCGACCCATGAGCACAACTCCGGATCCCCGCTTCGAAGGCCTGCTCGACGCCGCCAAAGCCGTCCAGCACCACACGGTCGCGCTGCGCAGGCAGGTCCACCGCCACCCCGAGCAGGGCCTCGACCTGCCCGTGACCCGCGCGGCCGTCCTGAGCGCGCTCGCCGACCTCCCCCTCAAGATCACCACCAGCGACCGCACCAGCGCCGTAGTCGCCGTGCTGGAGGGCGGCGAACCGGGTCCGACGGTCCTGCTGCGCGGCGACATGGACGCCCTCCCGCTGACCGAGGACACCGGCCTCGACTACGCGTCCGAAGTGGACGGCACGATGCACGCGTGCGGCCACGACACGCACATCGCCATGCTCGCGTCAGCGGCCAGACTCCTCAGCGACCGCAAAGCGCAACTGGCAGGCCAGGTCGTGTTCATGTTCCAGCCAGGCGAGGAAGGCCAACACGGCGCCCGCTACATGCTGGAGGAAGGACTCCTCAACGCCGCAGGCCCCAAGGTGGAGAAGGCCTTGGCGATCCACATCACGTCCACCCTGCGCACCGGCGTGATCACCTGCCGCCCAGGCCCGATCATGGCCTCGGCAGACACCTTCCACGTCACCGTGACGGGAAGGGGCGGCCACGGCGGCATGCCCCACGAGGCCATCGACCCCATTCCCCCCACAGCGGCCATGGTCGGCGCACTGCAAACAATGGTCGCCCGCAAAGTCAGCGTCCACGAACCAGCGGTAGTAACGATCGCCCACCTCATCGCAGGCACCACCACCAACATCATCCCCGAAACAGCACTACTGGAAGGCACCATCCGCACCCTCTCAGAAGCGACGAGGACGTTGGTGCACAAGGAAATCCGCCAAGTCTGCGAACACACAGCAGCAGCCCACGGCTGCGCGGCAACGGTAGAAATCATCCCCGGCTACCCGGTAACGGTGAACGACGACCAGGTAGGCCCCCACGTCCTGGACCTGGCAGCAAAAACCATCGGCGACGACTACACAGAACCCATGCTCGACCCCCTCATGGGAGCGGAAGACTTCTCCTACGTCCTCCAACAGGTCCCAGGAGCAATGGCCTTCCTAGGAGCCTGCCCCCCAGAAGTAGACCTGACCCAAGCAGAGGCAAACCACTCGGCACGCGTCCTCTTCGACGACAACGCCATGCCCCACGGCGTAGCCCTCTACACAGCCTTCGCCCTGGACGCACTGCGCTAGCAGCCAGCAACACAGCAACACAGCACAGCCAGCAGCCAGCTGGCGACCACGACGAGACCGGCGGACGCGGGCAGGAACGTGGCCGATTTTATTTGGGGGATTTGCCCCTTAAAATTGGAGATCGGGCAGGGCTTTGGGGCACTGCCTTTTGGCCCGATCAAGGGGCAAATCTAGGGGCCCCAAATCAAATCGGCCACAGCACGCTGGTACCGGCGGCCACCCTCCCGGCAACGACGACACCGGCAGCCACCCTCCCGACCACAACGACACCGGCGGCCAGACGAAGCGAGTGATGGCTTCGGGAGCCAACGCCGGCAGGATGACCCCCGTGCCTGACCTGTGCGTACTAGGACTCGGCTTGATCGGCGGCTCGGTGCTCCGAGCCGCCTCGGCAGCGGGGTGGACCGCGTGGGGCGCGACCAAGTCCCCCCAGGACGCCACCGCCGCCACCTCCGACGGCTTCGACGTCACCACCGACCTCGACGCGGCCCTCACCCGCGCCAAGGCCGAAGACGCCTTGGTGGTGATAGCCGTCCCCCTCCCCGCGCTGGACGAGGTCCTCAGACGGATCAACTCCGTCCACCCCACCGCCAAGCTCACCGACGTCGTCAGCGTCAAGGCCCCGGTAGCCGAAGCCGTGGCCCGCTTGACCCCCCACGCCCGCTACGTGGGCGGCCACCCCATGGCAGGCACCTCCACCTCAGGCTGGCAGGCCTCCACCCCCACCCTCTTCCACAACGCCGCCTGGGTGATCACCGCCGAGGACGACTCCACCCCCGAAGTCCTCCAGGAAGCCATCCGCCTGGCCCTCGCCACCGGCGCCCACGTCATCCCCGCCAGCGCCACCGAACACGACGCCGCGGTGGGCCGGATCTCCCACCTCCCCCACGTCCTCGCAGCGGTCCTCGCCACCGTAGGAGCCGACGGCGGCCCCCTGGCCCTAGCGCTAGCCGCAGGCAGCTTCACCGACGGCACCCGAGTAGCGGGCACCCGCCCCGAACTCGTCCAAGCCATGTGCGAGGGCAACAGATCCGCACTCCTGGACGCGGTCGACGACGCCCTGGGCCGCCTAGGTGCGGCCAGAGGCTCCCTGGCCTCCACCGGCGGACTGGCGAAAACCATCGAAGCAGGTCACCAGGCCCGCCAGGCCCTGGAATCCCACCGAAAAGCCCCACGCAAGAACAAGGACATCGACCTCAATTCCCCCACCGCCCCGAAGTCACTCCGCACGCTAGGAGCAAGAGGCGGCCGTATCGTTTCGCTGGACGGTGCGACCGCGAGGGCTCAAACCTCGTAATGTCGGCACCGTGGAGCGTCGCAGGCTGATCGCCGTCGTCGGGGGGCTGGCCGTCGTGGTGGGGGCTGTCGTCGCGCTGCGCAACGAGGCCCCGCCTCCGACGGTGAAGTCCACGGATCCGGTCAACCTCACCAGGTTCGTCGACGACCGGGTCGACTACCGAGCCGAGAGGCAAGCCCTTTCCGCTCCGTCGGACCTCAAGCTGACGGCGTTGGACATCACCAGCGTCCGCGCCGCGTGGACCCCCACGGTCGGCTACGGCTACGAGGTGCGCTGGCTCGACCAGGTCCGCCTGGTCCTGGTGCCGGAAACCGAGATCACCGGTCTGCCCGCCAACGACGAGCTGACCCTGGAGGTCCGGGCGGTCGACGCCGAGGGCCACCGGTCCGCGCCGTCGAGCATGAAGGCCGTGCCGCGCCTGCTCTACAACGAGGCGTGGGCCGACCAGTTCGTCGCCCCGGTCGACCACTTCGACGGTCCGGCCGCCCTGTCGTCGCACCGCTGGCGCGCGCTCGGCAACGACGACTGCCTCGGGCTGCGCTCGTTGCCGGGCGTGAAGCGGGTGGAGATCACCTGCGACAACGCCGAACTCCAGTCGAACCTGCCCCTGGTGCTCACGGAGCCGCGGCCCGCGGAGGACGGCGAGGTCGGCCGGGTCATGCTGACCATGGACGGTCCCGGCACCGATCCCAACGGCCTCAACCAGGAGGTGTCGATCACGCTGCTCCCGGAGCCGTTCGACGACCTGCCGTGGCTCGGGATGTACGACAGCATGTCCGCTCCGACGCGGATCCCGCCGGGCGCGGTGGTCCTGCACATCAACCCGTTCGGCGCGAGCTTCAGCCAGGGCGTGGACGTGCCGACGACGACTCGGGTGGTGCCGGTCAGCGGCCGGTCGATCGTGCCGTCGACCGGTGTGCGGCACCGGTGGGAGCTGCGGATCCTGGCCGACGCGCTGGTGGCCGTGCGCGACGGCGAGGTGATGGCGGCGGCTCCCGCGGCCGTGCCGTGGAAGTCCGCACGGGCCAGGCTCGCGTTCCGCGACGCGAAGGGCACCACGATCGACACGTTCGGTGTCGGCGGCGGCGCGGAGAACCCGCGGTCGACGTCGATCATCACGCTCGGGCCGTCGGAGCGGGAGCCGTCGGCGACGACGTTGGGCACCGTGTCGCCGCTGCTGTTCGCGGGCGCGGAGTCGCTGCGGGTGCTGGCCGCGGTGTACGGCAACAACGACGCGCCGGTGACCGTCCACTTCGGCGACCGGCAGGTGCCCGCGAAACCGATGTACCCGTGGGGCGCGATCGGGCCGACGGTGTCGACGACGCTCTACGCCGACTTCCCGCTGCCCGACCCGGCGCTCGGCACGAATCCCAAGCTGCGTCTCACTTCGACGACGGACATCGACTCCGTCAGCGCCAGCATCGTGGTCCGCGACGGCCTGGACGCCCCGGCTCGCAAGCTGCCGAGGCTCGCCGACCTCGGCCCCGCGGTGCTGAAGGTGGCGATGCCGAAGCTGAGCATCGAGCACGAGACCAACGTGTCGCCGCCGACGCGGTTCCCGACGGGCGGCAGGATCCGGCTGGTCGTGGAGCTGGACGGCGGCCACGACCACGTCATCGCGCCCACGTCCGGGATCGAGGTCGACCTGGACGGCGACCGGATCGTCACGCTGCCCACCGCGGCCGACGGTCCGTCGGCGGGCGGGCGGTACGAGTTCTGGCTCGACTCCTCGAAGCTGCGGGCGGGAGCGCACCGGGTGACCGCTCGCGTGCAGCCCAAGGACTCGGCGATGCCGCCGAGGGACACGCAGCAGTCGTTCGAGATCCGTTCCGGTTGATCTCGGGTCGACAACGACTAGTGACCCCGGTCGGTGGTCGGCCTAGCTTGACGCCATGGACCGACGTCGGATCGCCGTGGTGGCCGCCGGTCTCGTGCTGTTCGGCGGGGCCGTCGTGGTCCTGCGGAGCACGGGGCTGACCGAGCCGACCGTGGACGCCACCCCGGTCCCGCCGCCGCCCACCTCGCTGGAACGGTCCGCGGGCCAGGGCGTGGTGCTGCCGTCGGTGACGGAGACGCCCGAGTCGCCCCAGGGCCTCTCGGTGCTGTTCGGCCCGCAGCGCCTGCAACTGCGGTGGACCGGCAAGACCCCCGGCTACGAGGTCAAGTGGGGTCAGGGCGCGCTCGACCACACGCTGCTGGTCGCGCAGCCCGTGGCCCAGCTCGACGGGCTGGAGGACGGCCGGGAGTACCGGGTCGAGGTGCGCGCGGTCGACTCGTTCGGCAAGCGCTCGGTGCCCGCGACCGGGGTCGGCACGCCCCGCACCGACACCTCGACGGACGGCAAGTACGTGCTGCTGGACCGGTTCGACCAGGCCAACGCCCCCGACCCGACCCGGTGGCAGCTCGCCACGAGGGAGAACTGCGCCCGCGCCACCCCCGGCCAGGGCGACGACGCGCGCAGGCTGGTGATCAGCAGCAACTGCGCCGCCGCGCCGGTGACGCTGCGGTCGCGGACGCCGTTCGCGCTGGCCGACGCCGACGAGCTGGGCCGGTTCGCGGTGGAGACGGACGCGCCGGGCGTGGACGGCGAGCTGTTCCTGGACCTGGTGCCCGGCCCGGTCAGCATGGTGTCGGGCGCGGTGCCCGAGCAGGCGTCGGACCGGGCCGTCGAGGTCGACGGGCTGCCGCCGGGCACGATCCGCACCCGGATCGCGTCCAGCGCGGGCGCGACCACCGCGCAGGTGCTGGTCGCGCCCGGAACGCCGAGGCTCGCGCCGACCGACGAGCAGCCGCACCCCGTTCCCGCCGCGCGGTTGGGCGTGAGCCAGCGGTGGGAGGTGGTGCTGCGCCGCGACGGCGTGCGGGTCCTGCGGGAGGGCGCGCTGGTCGCGAAGGGCGAGGTGGCTCCGCAGTGGACGGAGGCCACGGCCATCGTCGGCGTCGTCGGACCGTCCGGTGAACGGGTGCACGTCGACCTGATCGCGTTCGCGGGCAAACCCGCCGTCGCCCCGCCGCTGGTCCCGTCGCCGCCGATCCGGGTCGAGGTGGGCGGCGGGACGAACGTCGTCCCCGGCCCGGACGTCGTGCCGGACGTGCTCGGCGGGCAGCTGCGGATGAACATCGTGCACACCGACGGCTCCGGGGTCGCGCCCCAGTTCACCGCCTTGGTCGGCGGGAAGGTCGTGGTGCCGCTGCGGCCCGCCGTGCCGGGAACGGGGTGGCGGCCGGACAGCGGCTACCCGGTGGTCGCGGACCTGCCGCTGGAGTCGCTGGTGCTGCTGGGGCAGGACAAGCACCTCCAGGTCAGCGTGCAGACGCCGTCGCCGATGCGGATCCAGCTGACCCACGTCGACCTGGAGCTGGTGCCCCGGCCGGGCGCCAAGCCGCACGCCCCGCCGCCCACCGAGACGCAGGCGCTCAACGGCGTGGAGCTGGACCTCGCGCGGGCGGGCGGCAAGGTGCTGGACGCGAGCGGGCAGCCGGTGCCCGACGGGAAGCCGCTGCAGGCGGGGCGGCTGATCCTCGACGTCGTGATGGACGGCCTGGAGGGCAGGCGCACGACCGCGCGGCTGCCGGGGCTGGCCGGGTTCACCATCCGGCTGGACGGCGACCAGGTCGCCAGCGTCCCGACCACCGAGGACGGTCCCGCCGTCGCGGGCCAGTGGCGGCTCGCGCTCAACACCAGCGGCCTCTCCTCGGGCCCGCACATGATCGAGATCAAGGCGTTCAGCACCGAGACCACGACCCGGCCGGCGTCGGCGTTCGTGTCCTTCTTCATCGCCCAGTGAGCCGCCGGAGCGCCGAGGACGGCGTTCGGGAGCAAGATGGGGCGCATGTCGCGAGCCCTGGTCCTCGACGTCGCCCGCACCCCCTTCGGCCGCTACCGGGGAGGGCTGGCGGGCATCCGGGTCGACGACCTGGCGTCGCTGCCGATCAGCGAGCTGCTGCGCAGGCACGGCGACCGGCTCGACCCGGCCCGGATCGACGACGTCCTCTACGGCAACACCAACGGGGCGGGCGAGGAGAACCGGGACGTGGCGCGGATGGCCGCGCTGCTGGCCGGTCTGCCGACGAGCGTGCCCGGCGCGACGGTCAACCGGCTGTGCGCCTCCGGCGGCGAGGCGATCGTGCAGGCCGCGCGGGCGCTCTCGCTCGGTGACGCGGACGTGCTGGTCGCGGGCGGCGTGGAGGGCATGACCCGTGCGCCGTTCGTGGTGCCGCGGCCGGAGAAGGCGTTCGCGGACCGGCTGGAGTCGGTGTCCACGGCGCTGGGCTGGCGGCTGGTCAACCCGCGGATGCCGTCGAAGTGGACCGTGCCGCTCGGGCGGGCGGCCGAGGACGTGGCCGTGGAGCTGGGGATCACCCGGACGCAGATGGACGCGTTCGCGCTGCGCTCGCACCGGCGGGCGGCGGCCGCGTGGGACGCGGGCGTGCACGAGGGGTTCGCGTTCCCGGTGCAGCTCCCGGACGGGACGGCGATCCGGCGGGACGAGTCCGTGCGGCCGGAGACCAGCGTGGAGAAGCTGCGGAAGCTGCACCCGGTGTTCTCGGAGACGGGCCCGGTCACGGCGGGCAACTCCTCGCCGCTCAACGACGGCGCCGCCGCGGCCCTGATGGGCACGGACGAGGTCGCGGCCGAACTGGGCCTGGAGCCGCTGGGCGAGATCGTCGGCAGCGCGGTCACCGCGGTCGAGCCGCAGCGGTTCACGCTCGCGCCGGTCAGCGCCATCCGCAAGCTGCTGGCCCGCCGCCGGATCGCGGTCGCTGACGTCGACCTCTGGGAGGTCAACGAAGCGTTCGCCGCGATGGCGCTGTCCGTGCTGCACCACCTGCCGGAGATCGACCGGGAGAAGGTGAACGTGCACGGCGGCGCGATCGCCTACGGCCACCCGCTCGGCGCGTCCCTGCCGCGGGTCGTGTTCGACCTGTGCAGGCACCTGCGCGCCCGCGGCGGCGGAGTCGGGATCGCCGCCGCCTGCGTCGGCGTGGGCCAGGGGATGGCCATCGCCGTCCGCGCCTAGACGCCTAGATGCGGCGCGACACCTGCGGGTAGTCCAGGACGATGCCCTGCGCGTCCACCACCAGGTCCGACGAGAAGTCGCCGGAGCTGAAGTTGATCACGGACGTCTCGTCGCCGACGGAGACCGTGCGGTACGTCTGCTCCACGACCTGCACCGACAGGTCCGGCAGCGACACCCGCACGACCGGCAGCACGTGCTCGCCCGCCTCGCGGTGCAGCCCGAGCCGCCGGATCGGGATCGAGTTGAACAGCACGACGAACTGGACGTCCACGTCCATCGCCCCGCCGAACTCGGCCCGCTCGGAGCCCTTGCCGGTGTCGACCAGCCAGGCGCCGTCGGCGGTCCGGCTGAGCGAGATCTGCTTCTCCTCCTCCACGGTGGCACTGCGCAGCAGCAGCCGCTTCACCGTGCCCTCCTCGCCGACGCCGACCTCGAACGAGGCGCTGAACTGCTCGTCCGGGCCCGCGGTGACGAGTCGGCCGGACGCGCGGAGGCGCCGCTGGTCGGACAGGAGCAGGCGCACCTGTTCGAGCCGCGGTTCCCGGTAGCCCTGCCACGTCACCATCTCGGGGCGGCGCGCGGTCGCAGAGGTGGAGCGGGCCTCCCCGGAAGGGGTAGCCCGCTCATCCGTGTTCGAGGAGTTCACTGCCCACCCGGAAGGAAGTCCTTGGCCTTTTCGGCGACCGACTTGATCTGGTCCTCGTGGCCGAACTTGCCCGCGGCGAACTCGGCGGCCTTGTCGATGCCCTCGTCCACCTTCTCGTGGTTCTGCTCGAGCAGTTCGCCGGCCTTGTTCTTGATCTCATCGAAGTTCACAGGTGCTCCTCCGCACTCCTGAGGAAGGGTACCGGAGCACACCCCCGGACCCCCACTGCCAAACGGACGGCGGTCACGCTACGCCCGATGCCGAACTTCGGCCCGGTTAACACTGGACCACACCCCCGTGTCGCGTGCGAAGATGACCCCGCCGCCGCCTGGTCGGCCGTATCACACGGCCATCACCAGGAGGAACGCCACAATGTTTCGGCTCATGCGCCTCATGGCGCCGCCGCTGTTGTTGCTCACGGTCCTGCCCGCTCCGGCGCACGCCACCCCGGAGAGGACCCCTGAGTTCACGACGACGACCACGGCCACCTCGGTCGCGGCACGCAGTGACCGACGTCCCGTCGCGGGCGGTCTGTACGACGCCGTCGCGAAGAAGACGTTCGTCTCCTGGGCAGGTCAGTTCGAGGACAACTACGCCCAGTCCTTCGACCACCGCACCAACCAGTGGTCCACGCCGGTCAAGTACGCCGACGGCGACTCGGACTCGCACAACTACCCGACGCTCGTGCAGGCCAAGGACGGGCACCTGCTCTCGTTCCGCGGCAGGCACAACGTCGAGCTGGTGCTCAACCGCGCGCCGGAGGCCCACTCCTCGGAGGGCGTCTGGTCCGAGCGGGTGATCTCCAAGGACGCCGCGACGTACCCGATGCCGTTCGTCACGGCCGACGGCACGATCTTCGTGTTCTTCCGGGAGACCTCGCACGACCTGGTCCCGGCGATCCCGACCGACACGCGTCCGATGCAGTACGTGGTGTCCAAGGACAACGGCCAGACCTGGAAGACCTCGCAGGAGCTGACCGGGAACAAGTTCGCGCTCGGGTCGGACACCCGGACCGACAACATGAACGAGACGTACTTCGGCCAGATCCGGCAGGAGCCGGACGGCCGGGTCCGGATCGTCTACACGCTGGCGGGCGGCGGCCCCGAGGGGCACCTGCACGACCGGTACCACCGCAACATCTACTACACCTGGTTCAACCCGAAGAACCTGCACTTCTACTCGGCGAGCGGCCGGGACCTGGGCACCCAGGTCGACGACGCGGACCAGGAGAAGTACCTCAAGGTCATCGAGACGCCGCTGACGCTGCCGAACGCCGTCAAGTCCCCCGACTACATCCAGCTGGTCGGGACGACGCTGGGGCAGCCGTTCCTGCTGTGGTTCAGCGGTGACGAGGCCAAGGGCCCGCTGCACAACTACCTGTCGTGGTGGAACGGGTTCAAGTGGCAGACCAAGGAGGTCGCGCGCGGTCTGCGGGTGCGGGAGATGGAGCCGCTGAACTTCGCCACCTGGCGGGTCTACGCGACCGAGGACGGCAAGCCGAACGTGAACACCTACAAGGTCACGCTGGGTCGCACGTGGGAGGCCGAGACGGTCATCCCGACCGCGAAGCCGGTGCAGCGCATCGAGCTGATCAAGGACTTCCGCGACCCGGTCCGGGTGCTGCTGTCCGGCGCCTCGTCCGCGCGGGAGGTCGCCGTGGCCGACGGCGACATCTCGGTGGCGGGCATCAAGCGCCGCTAGTCCCCTGAACGACAACGCCCCCGTGAGCAGGTGCTCACGGGGGCGTTGCGGCGTTCGGGTCGGACTACTGCGGGGTGGACTTGCGGCGACGCATCACCAGCAGGGCGCCCGCGCCACCGCCGACGAGCACGATGCCGATGATCAGCGGCACGAAGATCGACGCGCCGGTGCTGGCCAGACCGCCGGTCTCACCGCTGCTGCCACCGGCCGGGACGGGCTGGGTGGTCGTGGTGGGGGTGGCCTCCGTGGAGGACGGCGCCGACTCCGTGGTCGACGGCGTGGTCTCCTCGGTGGTCGTCGACGGCGGGGTCGAGGGGGCCTCGCCCTTCGCCCACGACGCGGTGCCGGTGGCCTTGAGGTCGACCTTGGCCGGGAACGCGACGATCAGCGACTGGGTCTGGAGCTTGTCGTTGCTGCTCACGAAGAGGCGGCCCTGGGTCAGCTCCGCGTTGGCCTCGACCGAGAAGGAGGCCTTGCCGTCCGGGGTGCCCTCGGGGACCTTGACGAAGAACTCCTTCGCCTTCACGCCCGCGTCCTTGACCGCGAGGGTGCCCTCCTTCGGGCTGGACAGCGTGTTGCCGTCCTTGTCCGCCAGGGTGACGCCCGAGGGGAGGTCCGCCTTGAGGACGACCTCGCCCGCCGTGGTGGTGACCGTGAACGGGCCGATCAGGTCGCCGGTCTTGCCCGTCTTGTCCGCGGGCTCGATGGTCAGCGTCGGGGTCGGCTGCTCCTTGACGCCCTCGTTCTTGGAGCCGGTCAGGTAGTCGTAGACGGCGACGACGTCGGCGTTCTTGACCTTGCCCTTGTCCAGGTTGGCGCCGTCGCTGTAGTGCCAGATGGCGGCCTGGGTCGCCCCGATCGCCTCTTCCTCGCTGACGTCCTTGCCGACCTCCTTGCCCAGCGCCTCCGCCTTGATCAGCGGGTACGTGTGCTGGAGGATCCAGCTGATCTTGTCGGCGTTCTCCTTGAACTTCGTGGTCGGGTTGGGGTGCTTGTCCCAGGCCACTTCCTTGAGCCCGTGACCGTCCTTGAGCGAGGTCGGCAGCTCGACGCAGTAGGACTGGACCTTGGTCTGGGTGTTGTCGATCTGGAGGCCGATGAGACTGGTGTCGAGCTTGTCGCCCTTGCCCTCCAGGAAGACGTCGACGCCGCCCTGGTCCCATTCGCCCTTGGGCTTGACGTGGACCTCCGCCGAAGCCGGCAGGGCCGAGGCCATGAGGGCGATGGAGGCGCCTAGGACTGCCGCACCAACGCGCGACGCGCTCAACCGGGATGCCATGGATCTCCTTCAAGCTCTCGAAAACTAGCCCGAATCGGGTGAGAAGAAGTGGGATCTTGTCGTCCGACAGGGGGCGGTACCCCGTTTTTTTCGTGGATCCGACAGGAATCGGCGGAACACTATCCGATCGCGTTACACCTGATCGTGTTCGGGTAACCCCTCGTGCCGTTATGGCTACGAACAGCGAGAACGCGGGTTGACACTCCACAGTGGACGATCAAATGACGATGATTGATCATGTTCACGGACCTGAACTTGCAGAATGCACGGTGCAGACCGCCTGGTCCATTAGCGCATTTCCGCAGGTGGACCCCTGTTAATGAGCATTCAACAGTCAAGGACTGACCGTTCTGCGATCACACTGTTACCGAACGGTGATCAGGGACGACCGCCGCCCCGCCCGCCGCTGGGCCGAACGGACCACCGGGCCGACCGCCGGACGCGCACACGGCCCGGAACGACCGGTCACGCCACCAGGTCTACCCGCTCGGTCGCCCGGATGTCGCTCGCGCGCAGCGACGTGCCCGGCAGGCACAGCGCGCCCACGTCGGGCGCCTGCCCGCTGAGGATCCACCGCGTCAGCCCCGCGAGCTGGTAGGCGATCATCGGCGGCACCGCGTCGCCGATGTGCCGGTAGGCGTTGCCCAGGATCGACACGTCGAACTTGAACCGCCGGGGGAATCCCTGGAGCAGCGCCATCTCGCGGACGGTGCACAGCCGGTGCTGCTGCGGGTGCGCGTACCGGCCGTTGCCGACGTGCGCGCACTCGCGCTTGATCGTGCGGGCGGGCTCGTCCCACCACATGCGGCCGTAGACGTCCGGGTGCGACCCCCACCGGCCCGTCTCGATGATCTTGAGCTGAGCGGGGTTCAGCAGCGCGGCCGTGGCCTCCGAGCCCACGAGGTCGGCCCACGAGCCGCCGTCCACCGGGATCGCCCGCATCCGGTGCAGCGTCCGGTCCTGGCGGAACGACGGCGACACGTGCGTCGGGTCCTTCGGGTGCGCGAACCCGGCGGGCACGGCGGGCAGCCGGGAGATCGCCCGGCGCACGGTGATCGCCGACGGCCGCACCTCGAAGCCGTCCCACAGGTCCTCCAGGCTCCGCAGCGGCAGCCCGGCGTCCACGGCCACCACCAGCGCCCGCTCGCGCAGCTGCGGCAGGCCGAAGCGGGACAGCAGGTGCGAGTCCGCCGCCACCCGGTAGCCGAGCTTCTCCAGCTCGTCGGCCAGGCCCTCGAGGTGGTGCCGCTGCCTGCCCTTCACCAGCTCTCGGGCGTTCTCCATCAGCACCACGCGCGGCCGCAGCTCGGCCGCGTACGCCGCCACCCGGCCGACGAGGGAGTTGCGCGGGTCGTCGCGCAGGTGGTTCGCGGCCGTGGTGCGGCTGAACCCCGAGCACGGCGGGCACGCCACCAGCACGTCCAGCTCGCCGCGCCGCAGCCCCCACGCCTCGCGCACCTCGGCCGGGTCGACCGCGGCCAGGTCCAGCTCCAGCGGGTCGATGCCGATGTTCGCGCGGTAGGTGCCGTTGCAGCGCAACGAACCGAGCTTCGACGACGGCTTGCCGATCTGCGCGTCGGCGGCTCCGACGACCGCGAAGTCGGGGTGCGCGTGGAAGCCCAGGCTCATCCCACCCGCTCCGGAGAACAGGTCCGCCACCCGGTAGGTGGCGCCGCGGAGAGGTACTGGCGCCGGCACGAGCGTGATCGTACGGCTGGGTGTCACCCGTTGTCGCAGACGACCCGTCCGCCCGGCGACACCGCGCTCCCCGCGCCATCCCGTAGGTTCCCGGCTATGGAGCTGCCGCCCGCCTGGCAACGGCCGGATCCGTTGCGTGGTCTGGAAGCCGTGCCCTGGAACGACTTGTCGGACGGGCGCGGGTCGGCGCGCGGGATCGACGAGCTGCTGCGCGGGGTCGTCGACGAGGACCTGTCCCTCCGCGCGGCCTCGTTGGCGAGCCTCGTCGACCGGCTGCTGCCCGAGGACACGGTGTCCGAGGCGAGCGCGTTCGCCGTGCCGTTCCTGGCCGAGCTGGGCGCGAACTACAAGGTCGCGCCGGACGTCCGCGACCGGCTGATCTTCCTGCTGGCCGCGCTCGGCCTGGCGGGGTGCGGGTTCACCGAGGACGGCAAGCGGACCTGGCGGCGGTGGAACGCGCTGGGCCGCGAACTCCCCCGGCTGTCACCCGACTGGATCACCCAGACCCGTTACGCCGTCGCGAAAGCCGCGCCGAAGGTGTTCGAGTCGCTGGCCAACGCCGAGGTGGCGTGCGTGGTCGCGCTGGCGACCGCCGTGCCGGAGGCCGTGCCGACCCAGACCGCGCACGTGGTGTGGGACATGGCCCACGGCTCGAACCACCGCTCGTCGGCCGTGCTGGTCGACGCGGCAGCCGTCGCCCACCACCTCGTCCAGGGCCGCGATTCCGACCACTGGGCGCTGCTGGGCACCGCCCAGGACTACCCGGACCTGTTGCGCGCCTACGAGGACGACGACTACCCGGCGCACCAGCCGGGCGCGGTCACGATGGCGTTGATGGGCTACCGGTTGGCCTTCCTCGCCGCGTACGGGTCTCCGGAGTGAGATGTTCGCTGGCGGAGCCTTCGAACATCTCACTCCGGAGACTTCAGCTTCCGGGAAATGACACAGCCAACCGGACTAGCTCACTCGATCAGGCCGTGACGGCTTCGCCCAGTTCGACCGCCACCAGGCCCTCTTCCGCGATCGGGATCGCGGGTTCCAGCGGGCCGAGGCACGTGCCCCACTCCTGGTCCGCCAGCGCGAACGCGGCGACCGTGAGCGCGGCGACGGGACGGCCGGACTGGAGCTGCTCGGCGTGGAAGTCCAGCTCCAGCCGGGCTCCCAGCGGTGACGGGCGCAGCCGGAGCGTGGCCTGCGGGGCCTCCTCCGGGTGCGCGAAGCGGCACGACCAGTCGGTGAAGACGATCGGCCGTTCCACGACCTCGGTCGGGGTGACCGCGCGGACGTTCGCGCCGACCGACCCCGAGCGGAAGTTGTCCGCGGCGCCGAGCAGCAGCTCCTCGAACTCCATGGACGAGATCCCGAGGTCGTGCCCGGCCACCAGCGCGACCTGGACCAGCGACACCGGCACCTGCGGCAGGGCGTCCTCGAAGCAGACCATCGCGCCGCCGTAGCGGGTGTTGATCTCCGTCGGCAGGAAGCCGTCCTCGGTGGCGATGCCGTCGAGGGTGAACGTGCCGCGGTAGTCGACCGTCTCGCGCAGCCGCTCGCCGACCCGGCGGGCCAGGTTGCGCATCTCGTCGCGGATCCACGTGGGCGGGTCGTAGTAGGACGCGCAGCCCGCGTAGAGGAACCTCGCCGAGCCGGCGCGGCGCGGCACGACCATCTCGATCGGCCGCAGCACCGCCGTGCCGTCCGGGAACACGATCCCGTGCACGCTGACCGGGATCCCTTCCAGGAACGGCATCACGCGGATGAAGTCGCACTTGGGCGCGAGCACCTCGAAGGCGTCCGCGGCCTCCTCGCGGGACCGGACCCGGCGGACGAAGTTCGCCCCGCCGTTGATCGCCGGACCGTCGCCGGACCAGACGACGCCCGCGCCGCGGTCCAGCTTCTCGGTGGCGGCCCAGAGGGCGTCGGCGTCGAGGTCCAGGACCACGGCCGGTGCGCGCGGCGCGGACAGCTCGTCCCACAGCGCGTCGATCGTGGTCTTGTTCTCCAGCTCGACCCACTCGGGGCGGCGGTGGTTGAGGACGGGTCGCCCGTTGAACTCGGCCGTGGAGACGTACGGGGTGCTGATGACCAGCGCCTCGCCCTCCGGGTCGAAGTCGTCCAGGACGGCGCGCACCTTGGCGTTCGGGCGCTCGAGGAGCTGGGTCACCCGGCGCTGCTCCGTCGCGACGAACCCGCCCGCGATCCCGAGCGGCACCCAGCGGGCGACCTCGGAGTCGTACAGGGGCGCGTGGTCGTCGGTCGACAGGACGAGCGTGTGGCGAGCTCCGAGCTGGTTCAGCTCGGAGACGCGACTACTGAGCCGCGTACCCCCGGCGAGCACGACCTTGCGGTCGCCGAACAACGTGCGAAGGCGCTCGTGGAGCGCGGAGAGTGCAGGAGTCATCGCCGAGATCTCGCTTTGATGAGCAGCGGAGGAGAGCACCGGCGAGCGCCGGGTGATCCGCACTGTAGAGGCACCCGGATGGATCGGCGAAGCACGGTCCGGCAACAACCGGGTGAAAGTCGCGGGACGGCCGCCGGACCAGGGCGGCCGCCGCGGTGTCGATCAGCGAGCGGCGTCGCGAAGTACCTGGTCAACCCGGTTGAGGAAGGCGCGCGCACCCTTGGGCTTCGGGAACGCGAGGTGGAGCGAGGACAGGGCGTCCGAGGACGCGGGTGCGGCGGCGACGATCGCCGCGGCGTCCTCCAGGAACCTCTGGCGCTTGGCCATCAGGTCGGCGTGCTCGGCCAGAGCACCGCCGATGCTCATGTGCACTACTGGATGCGGGTAACTCACTTGAGGTACATCGGTCCACTCGAACGAGACCTTGAGGGGCAAATTTGGCCAGGTGTCCTTAATCCGATCGGGCGACGTCTGCTGGGATGGGGGAATGCGAGTACTGGTCACCGGCGCGTCCGGGTTCATCGGCCGCTCGGTCGTCGACCTGCTGCTCGCCGACGGGTGGTCGACGAGGGTGCTGACGCACACCGCCCCGAGCCGCGACGACGTCGAGTCCGTGCACGGTGACCTGCGGGAACCCGCTTCGCTCAAGCCCGCGCTGGAGGGCGTCGACGCCGTCGTCCACCTCGCCGCGGCGGCACGGGTGCGGGAGTCGTTCGAGCAGCCGCTGCGCTACTACGACGTCAACGTGGGCGGCACGGTGAACCTCCTGGGAGCGCTGCCAGGACCCGTTCGTGTGGTGTTCGTCTCCACCGGGATGGTGTACGGAGCCCCCCTCTCGCAGCCGATCACCGAGGACTTCCCCCGTGCCCCCTCGAACCCCTACGCGGCCTCGAAGGCGGCGGCCGAGGACCTGATCGGGTGGACCGCCCGGTCCGGCCTGATCGGCGCGACGTCCCTGCGGGTGTTCAACGTGGCGGGCGGCGTCGACCGCGACGGCACCCGCGTGATCACCCGAGCGGTGGACGCGGTGGCGGGCGGGCAGCCGTTGACGGTGTTCGGCGACGGGTCGGCGGTGCGGGACTTCGTGCACGTCGACGACGTCGCGGCGGCGGCCGTGCTGGCGCTGGGCAGCAGCGAGCCGGGGCGGCACGACGTGTTCAACGTCGGCGCGACCGCGGCGAGCGTGCGGGACGTGGTCGAGTCCGTCGAACGGGTCACCGGACGTCCCGTCCCCCTCGTGCACGCGCCCGCGCACCCCGGTGAGGTGCGGGAACTCCGCGCGGACACGCGCAGGCTGCGCGAGGTGCTCGGCTGGGCGCCGACCCGCTCCGCGCTCGACGACCTGGTCCGCGACCAGTGGCTCAGGCGCGCCTAGGCACCGGGATCCGCTCCAGGTCCCTGGCGACCACGATCTCCCCGTCGAACACCTCGGCCGCCTCGGCGTGGAACCGCGACGAGTCCGGGTAGCGCTGCGAGAAGTGCGTGAGCACGAGCTTGCGCACCCCCGACTCGGCGGCGACGGTCGCGGCCTGGCGGGCGGTGAGGTGGCCGTGGTCGACCGCGTGCCGCTCGTCCTCGTGCAGGTAGGTCGACTCGATGACCAGCATGTCCGCGTTCTCGGCGAGCGCGTACACGCCGTCGCACAGCCGGGTGTCCATGACGAACCCGAACCGCTGGCCCGGCCGGGGCTCGCTCACCTGCTCCAGGGTCACGCCGCCGAGGACGCCCTTCTCCTGGAGCTCGCGGACCATGGGTCCGGCGATCCCGTGCTCCGTCAACCGGTCGGGCAGGATCCGCCGCCCGTCCGGCTCGACCAGCCGGTAGCCGAAGGTGTCGAGCGAGTGGTCGAGCCTGCGCGCCTCGACCACGCCGAACGGCCCTTCCGCGATCACGCCCTCCGCGGTGACGGGCTCCTGGCGGATGTCCGTGACGTCGTAGAACGAGCTGGCGTGCCGCAGGCGTTCGAAGAAGTGCTGCCCCGACGCCGGGTAGTGGGCGAAGACCGGGCGGGTCACCTTGTCCAGCGACAGCCGCTGCACGATCCCCGGCAGGCCGAGGCAGTGGTCGCCGTGGAAGTGCGTGACGCAGATCCGGGTGATGTCGCTCGCGGCCGCCCCGGCCATCAGCATCTGCCGCTGCGCGCCGTCGCCGGGGTCGAACAGCAGGCCCTCGGCGTCCCAGCGCAGCAGGTAGCCGTTGTGGTTGCGCGCACGGGTCGGGACCTGGCTGGCGGTGCCCAGCACGATCAACTCACGGATCGACACGGCACGACGTTAACGTTGGGGCCATGGAGAGCCTGCGCGCGGTGTCCGAGTGGCCGGTCGACAACGCGGCGACCGCCGTCGTCGCCTCCGACGGGCGGGTGGTGGGCAGTCACGGCGAGGTCGACCGGCCGTTCCCGCTCGCGTCCGTGACCAAGCCGCTCACGGCGTACGCGGTGCTCGTCGCCGTGGAGGAGGGCGCGGTCGAGTGGGACCAGCCCGCCGGGCCCGAGGGCTCGACCGTGCGGCACCTGATCGCGCACACGTCCGGGCTCGCGTTCGACAGCTCCGCGGCGCAGGCGTCGCCGGGCACGCGGCGGATCTACTCCAACACCGGCTTCGAGGTGCTCGCGAAGACCGTGGAGGAGGCGACCGGGATCGCGTTCCGCGACTACCTGGCCGAGGCCGTGCTCCAGCCGCTCGGCATGGGGTCCACCGCGCTGGACGGCAGCCCCGCCGCCGGGGCCGTGTCGACCGTGGCCGACCTCTCGCTGTTCGCGGCGGAGGTGCAGGCGCCGAAACTCGTGTCGGCGGAACTGGTGGCCGAGGCGACCACGGTCGTGTTCCCCGGCCTCGCGGGCGTCCTGCCGGGGTACGGCAACCAGCGCGCGAACGACTGGGGCCTCGGGTTCGAGATCCGCGACGGCAAGACGCCGCACTGGACCGGCTCGACCAGCTCCCCCGCCACGTTCGGCCACTTCGGCCAGAGCGGCACGTTCCTGTGGGTCGACCCGGCGGCGGGCGCCGCGTGCGTCGCACTGGCCGACCGCGCATTCGGGAAATGGGCAATTGAGACGTGGCCGTCGTTCACCGATTCGGTGTTGGCCGAACTGAAGTGACCGTCTTGAATGGGATTCGGTAACAAATTCTGAATACGCCGACTGCTAATCTCCGCCCCGTTCAGCCCGGAAGTGGATGGGGAAAAAGATGAAGAAGCTCGGCACAGCGTTGTTCGCCTGCGCTCTCGCCCTCGCGGTGGCACCGGCCGCCAACGCGGGAACCCAGCGGTCCTTGCAGGTAGTGGCACTGGGCGACTCCTACGCGGCCGGTACGGGCGCGGGTGACTACGAGCCGGGAACCGACGGCGTGTGCTACCGCAGCGCCAATTCGGCGGCGGCCGTCGTGGTGAGCGACCTTCGTTCCAGGGGAAAGAAGGTGGACTTCGCCAACGTCATGTGCAGCGGGGCCGCGATTCCCGATCTGAGCACCGCGTTCAAGGGCGAGGCGCCTCAGTTGGATTCGCTGAAAACCACCACCGACCTGGTGCTGCTCACCATCGGCGGCAACGACGTGAGCTTCGCCGACTACGCCGGGTTCTGCATCCAGGCCGACTGCACCGGGTCTCGACTGGTGCTCGACCAGCTGCCCGCCATGACCGCCAAGCTCACCGCGTTGCTCGGCGAGGTCAAGCACCGCAGCCCGCGCGCCCGCGTCGTGCTCGGCGGCTACGGCCGCGCGTTCTCCCCCGCGGCCAACGCCCCCGACGTGCCGCTCGACCCGATCTGCGGCGACGGCATCCTCACCCTCCCGGAGCGCGCCGAGGGCGCCGAGGTCTCCAAGGGCGTCGACCGGGCGATCCGCGACGGCGTCCGCGCTGCCCGCCGCGGCGGCGTGAACGCCGTCTACGCCAGCGCCTACACCGACGGCGGCACGCTCCGCGCCGAGTTCGAGGGCCACTCCGCCTGCCAGGCGGGCACCCCCTTCTACCGCGGCCTGGAAGCGCTGGCCCCCGGCCAGGAGGGCCCCGTCGCCGTCCTGCACCCCAGCAAGGCGGGCCAGGCGGCCTTCGCGAAGCTGCTGGAGTGCGCCCTCTAGACCCCGCGAGCGGCCCGCCCGCGCGTCAGGCGGGCCGCTCGTCCCCTCTTTGCGACTCCAACCGCAACGCCAGCTGCTGCAACACCGTCGCCACGTCCGCGTCCTCGCACTGCTCCTCGTACGCGTGCGCCACCGCCTGGAACCCCAGCGTCAACCCGGCCGTGAACGCCGCCACCCGAGCCATCACCTGCTCCAGCGCCAACCGCACGAACTCCGCCACGTCCTCCGTCGCCGAGTCCGGCACCGCCACGGAGTAGCTGAACACGTCCTCCTGGAGCAGCTTCAACGCAAGCCGCAGATCATCCGCTTCCCCGTCGCCGCCGTGCATCAGCGTCAGCACGCCGATGGCCCGCTGCATGATCTCCTCGTTGCGCATGAACCGAACGATCCCACCAGCGGACCCCATCGCGGCGGAATAACACCCGCTCAGTCCCGCGGTCGCCCCCTCGCGGCTCAAGATCCACCGGATCGGATGCCCGTTTCTAGATCGGCGCGACGAGTAGGGCTTTCCCCTGGGAGGCCGCGTAGCCGAGCGTGTAGCCCGTTCCGCTGCCCTGGTCGCCGGAGCGCGGGAACCCGATCACCAGGTCGCTCTTGTCGACCATCCACCGGTTGCGGGCGAGGTAGGCGTCGATGCCGACCTCGTCGATGTCCAGTTCCACGAGTTCGGCCAGCCGCCCGGCCTCGTGCCACTTCACGATCGCCGCGGAGGCCTGGTCCGGCTGGTCCCGCACGGTCCGCGGCACCACCACCGTCACCGCGGCCTTCGTCTCGGCGGCCAACCACTCCAGCGCCGCCGTGTCGACCCCGACGGCCCCGCCGACGAAGAACCGCGCCTCCGCCACCGCGAACGGCAGCACGTACGCCTCGAACACCTCGACCAGTTCCTCGGCGGACAGGTGCTCCACAGCCCGCGCCCCGGTGATCGTCACGGACCGAGCCATTCCACACCCCCGCCATGGTCATCAGCACCACAACGTTCTCACGCCCACCCGGGGACGTTCGACGGGCAGCACGCCTACCGGTCCTCGTCCCCTCCAGCCTTGACGAGCCGCCGCAACTCGGTCAACGCCCGGTGCTGCGCGACCCGAACCGCTCCGGGCGCCATCCCGACCGCGTCGGCCGTCTCCTCGGCCGACAGCCCGACGACGACCCGCAACACCAGGATCTCCCGCTGCTCCGCGGAAAGCGCTTCGACCAGCTCGGCCGAGAACCCCGGAGCCGACGCCACAGCGCCCCCGTACTCCCGCCCGACCTCCCGCAACGCGATGCCGTACACGAAAGCCAGGAACGACCCACCCCGCCGCCGAAACTCCGCCAGCCCACCGAAGGCCGTGGAACACACGTCCCGAGCCACCCCGTCCGCCACCGCGAACGACCCGCCCACCCGCCCGATCCGCCCCCGGCAGTACCGGACGACGACCGGCCAGATCGCCTCGACGTCAACCCGCCCGCTCACAGCGGACCGCCCACTGACCCCGGTCCCGCCACCCTGCTCGACGTCGGTGCCCATCACCGGCCTCCTCCACACTGCCGTCCCGCCATAGACAGGACTCCCCCACGTCACCCCCGTGACGCAGGTTTGGCAACACTGTTGAGAAGAACCTCTCGCCCCCAAAACGACCAGGGCCCCGTGGAAACATCTCCACAGGGGCCCTGCCGTTGTGCGCCCGAAGGGATTCGAACCCCTAACCTTCTGATCCGTAGGATGGTGCGGCCACGCTGACCTGGCACTCCGCCCCACAGCCCGTTGGTGCAGGGGGTGCACAGGTAGCCGCGGTTGGCCTGCCATTGCGGTCAGAACTGCGGTCACTTTCCGACCCGCCCGCACCCCCGGCATCACCTCGACACACAGCCGATCTCGCGGACAGTGGAGGCGAGTCAAGGCACGTCCTCCCGCCTTGACGCGGCGCTTCTGGCCGTGACCGATCATGGCGGTGTCGGGGCGATGCCTTCTGTATTACCAGGGGGCCTGGTACTCGTTGGCCGTTGGCGCGAAGCGTCGGCGGGCGTCGATCGCCGTGCCCAGCTCGCCGAGGCGACCAACCACGCGATCGTCCCGGCTGGTACTCGCTGGCAGCGTGCTCGTGCTCCCTGCGTGCCGCCGGTGGTGGCGCTGCCGCCCATCGCCCGAGCCACGCCGCCCGGCCGCTAGGCGGAGCGAAGCGGGAGCCTGGCGTGCCGGGATGGATGCGGACACGGTGCCAAGGTGACAGGCCCAGCGCGCCGCCACCGGCGGCGCGCCTTGATCCCATAGAGCTAAGTTCGGCAATAACACTATCTATTAGATGGATTAATCTAGGAGCGATCTGCAACATGCGGAGGTTTGAGAATTGTCAAAAACTCGCACAAGGCTTTACTGAGCTTGCGCCGCTGATTCCTACTCAGATCCGCCGAAGACAAGCAAATAAGCATATGCGCGAAGTTTATTGGAAGCACTTTATCTGGACTGAAAACGACATCACAGGCTTGCCCTCTTGCATCGCCTGACGTTATCGAGGCCAGGCCGTACTCTGCACCAGGTAAAATATCCTCCGGCGCCACACTGCGCTCTTTTAGCAAAGTTTCAGCATACGACGATAGCCCGTCATCGCCGGTCTCTATCATCATAAATGCGGTAGATAAGCGATAGCCCCCAGCGCCATCGTCAAACACCCAATGAGTCGGGTGAACGTGCCTGTACAGAACCTCGTCATCGGGGGCGTTAAACTCACTTCTTACTAATTCCGCATCTGGCTGTAAGCCGGAACTATCACTCACCGCGCCCCCCTACTCTGCGCGCGTAAAGCAGCAGACCTTGCTTCAACAAGGCAGCCTGGTCATTGGGGATAAACCAAGCATCTTCCATTTCTACTACGGAAACTCCGTCAACATCGGAGGCATACGCAAATATTTCCCCACCAGCCTCGACGCCAATCTCGATCGACTGCTCCAAGAAGTGCCACTCTGCCTGCACCCCACCAGAGGGAAGAGGAACAAGACTTGGGGCAGGGACCTTATAAGCGCCCACATCAATCAGAACACGGATCAGCTTTGCGACCGTCTCCGCGCTCACGGCATATGAACCAGGGCCGTTCCAGTTTGCCGGAAGACCGACCACGTCACGCAGAGCTCGGCCCATGGACTGGACCCAACTGCGGCCTTGACCACTAGAAATAGAGATCGGACGCTCGGGCCGCGTGTGGGTTGCAAGCGGTATCGCCTTGTCAGAGCGCTGCGGGCTTACCTCCCAAATCGGAGGTATGTTCGCAATCTTGCTGGCAGACTCGATGGATACCGTCATTGTCGCCGCCCCCACTTTTGTTGCATATCTTCCGATGTTGCTGAAAGAAATAGCTTCTCCAGTCGATCATGAATTCGCCCAAAGCTATCTTGATACACTTCGCCGACATTGATGTCAGTCGTCGAAATCAAAGTCAATCTGGAGCCATCGACACCATCCGGATCAACTTTCATAGTCGTCTGCTGATCAGCCGTACTGTCATCATCAACAATCCACTGAGCAGAAACTAGAGAGCTATCGGAAAAACTAGTGTTCCCTCGCTCATGCGACCATTCCGTTATCAATCCATGCAATAGGTCAGCTGGCTGCAAATCAATTCTATTGATGTAGTCAATTTGCACGCGCACAATTCTATCTGCCAGGAGCACGCCCGGCAGCTTAGTTTGCAGCCAGTCACTACTTTCACCGATAAGCTCTTCAAGCTCAAGCAAGAGTGCATGATAGTCGGGATACGGGTTCCCGCCTGAAGTATAACGCCACGAACAGATCAATCGATCGAACTGAAATCTAATCAACCGATCATTCGAGTCATTACTTATCCACCAGCAGTATGGGGGAGTTTGACCATCGGAAAAGATTTTTATTCCAGGAACATTTAACTCATTCCAGGGAGGCATGGCCGAACGCTCAGCAACCTTCGGATAACGAGGCCTGAGACGGCTCAATAGGTCCCCGACATGCGCAGCTAAAACCCCAGAAACAGGCTCAAACAAAACAGTCAGCGACACCTCCCTCACGGGGGGTTGAGTGAACCGTACGGTTGTCATCGCGTCAGCCTCCGCGTATCGGCGTACCCCAAGGATATAGAGCCGACCGGCACGATGACACTGCAAAATGGCTGATTACTCGACGGGCGTACACGATCGTGTGGTTCCCTGACTTGTCGCACAGAGAGTTCCAATCACTTGGCTTCAACCACCATTGGCCTAGTCGAACCCACTTCCGGCTGCGCCGAAAGATCAATTTCAGTCACGCAACGTGCACGGCCGCACACTTGCGGGACAACTTGCCGACTCGTAGCACTACGGCCTCGTCACCCGGATGGTTCATCCACACTACGACCTTGCCGCCAAATGCCAACCCCTAGACAATGATCATGCCCCCCTAGCTCGCAGACGTTGCACTTCCGCCCACTAACTCCATCGGTCACTGATGGATTACATCTGCAACACTGCCGACAGTCGCCACCACAACAAGCGCACCCGCACTGAGCAGTGCTTCACGCTTAGCCGCAGTTCGGGCCAGGCCGATCATCTTTATTCCAACCCGTGCTGCTGCCGTTACATCTGACACGGAATCTCCTAGGAGCACACAGCTTTCAGGTAGCACACCTAGCGCCTGCACCATCCTCCTAACCACGGACGGGTCCGGCTTGAGCTTCGCAGGATCCGCACCTTCCCGACCTCCAACAGCGTCAACGTAACGAGCTAGCGCATGCATGCCTAGATACTGGTCGATCGAAACAGCAGAGTTGTTACTTGTCACAGCAGCTCGACGTCCCAGCCCATGCCATATGCGCATGAGCTGATGAGAGCCACCTGCGGGCTCGGCAAGTGCAACTGCGTCGACCTCGGAGGCAGTCAGTGCAGCCTCGACGTGATAGGCATCCGCCTCGCTAAGTGTCGCTGCGTAACGGAAGACGTCAAAAGGATCTTCGCTCCTGGCGACCTCGAGTGGCATATCCCCGTGTCCCCTGCCCTCCAACACACGACGTAGCCGATCTGCAACTTGGCTAGCTGAGATGCCAGCGAAGACGCGGCAGATTGGACCGTCAAAGTCTAAGAACAAGGCTTCAGCATTGATCATGGTCATACGTAGGGCGTTAAAGTCCCTCGCGGAGACTCGTTGCCCGGTCATCGCGTGTACTCAACTGCGATGGTGTCCCACAGACTGTCGAACCATGCGCTTGCTTGGTCTACATACTGGCTGCCTGTGCTGCTGTCGTCGTCGGTGACACTGTGCTGGAAGAGGACAGTGTCCTTACCCATCAGGTCATAGATGGCCTGTGGCTCGCCACCCAGTGAAAGCACGTGTTCACGGACTGGGTAGAAGCCGAAGAAGGCTTCTTGGTTGTTGAGCATGTAGAGCTTGAACATCGGCGTTGCCCTGTGGATGCGGACCTCTGCGCTGACGTCCTTGACCAGGCCAAGAGTGCCCAACTCGTTGACGTTGTCCACGATGGCGAGGGTGTGGCGGCGCATGATCTCTGCGGATCGCTCGCGGAACTCGGGGCTGTCGGAGAGGTCTGCAACCTTGCTGGGGACTGACCACGGGACGGTGGGGTCTGGCACGAGGATGCGGACGTGGATGGATTCTGGGCGTAGGCGGCCGATGCGGATCTTGTCCAAGGGTTCTTGGACGATGCCGTGGAGAGTTTCGCCTGAGAAGCCAGCGAAGTCGATCGTGACGTGATCGGCCTCGAAGGCTCGTTCTACGTGAGGGCGTAGTCCTACTGGGCGTTCGGTGCGCTCTCGGACGAAGACGCCGCTGCCCTGTCGGGAGACGATCAGGCCCTCTTCGCGCAGCTCGCGTAGAGCGTTCTGCACGGTCATCGGTGCTACTTCGTACTTCTTCGCCAGCTCGGAGCGGGATGGCAGCTTGTCCCCCGCCTTGAAGACCTTGGTCAGGATGGCTGCCCGTAGAGCGTTCGCCACCTGCACGTACGGCGGGCGAGGGTCGTCCGGGTCCAGTGCCATGTCTGCCTTCCAACGATGGTGTGCGCCTGCTGGTGTCCGCCACGCAAGGGCCTGGACGCAACTCGCAGACGCATTGCGTCTAGCCATTGCACCGCGCCCACGCGTAGTTGTCTAGCCCGCCTAGTGAGCTAGCTCGATCGTGTATGGGCGAACCGCTTGACTTGTCTAGCCAGGCTGGCTTACCTTCGGGTTGTCCAACTTGGACAGGTTGGCTAGGCAACTTGGAGGTTGACCGGCATGGCGATTCCCTACGGCACGCGGTTCGCGGTGGGCTTTGAGCAGGTGTTCCCGATGGGGGCGCTGATGGTTGGTGAGGTGGCTCCGGACATGGACTACCTGAGCCAGGAGGACAAGGCGCGGGGTAAGCAGCCCAAGCAGCGCGTTGACGAGAAGACCGGCAAGCGGCAGTGGAAGGTCATGGTCACGGACCCGTCCGCAGAGAAGGAGCGGGACGCGTCGGTGACCGTGGTGGTCACTGCTGATCATCAGCCGGTGCCGCCGTCGTCGGTGCAGGTGATGCCCGGTATGGAGGTGCGGCCCGTTGCGTTCGAGGGGATGACGGTCGAGCCGCGTGTGATGGGTGAGAAGTTCAAGTACCAGGGGTTCACGATTCGGGCTGCTGGGATCGCGTCGCCGAACGCTGGGGCGGCTCCGAAGCGGAGCGGTGGTGAGGGCAAGCCTGCTGGTGGGCCTGCGCAGGGTGATGCGAAGACGGCGGCCTGACGGTGGCGCGGCCGTCGCGTGAGGCGGTCGCCCGCTGGAACACGGCTTATGCGGAGCAGACGGCGGCGTTGTTCGCGGCTTCCCGGACCGGGGAGTTGGTGGCGGTGTTGCGGCTGGCCCGTGGTTATTCGGTCCTGGCGCAGGCGTGGCGGATCTTGGCCGCTGATCTGGCGGTGCCCTTGTGGGCTCGTCACGCCTGCTCCATCGCGGCTGAGGAGTTCGAGCGGCGTGCGTGGATCGAGGACTCCCGCGCCGGCTCGGCTGAGCAAGGGGAGCAGTGAGCTTATGGACACCGATGTGACCGCGGTGGCTTTGAGTGCCTACCCGGTGCTGCACCGGTTGGTGGAGTTGAGGGCGTCGGGGTGGGCGTTCGTGCACCGGTCCGACGCGGGTGGGGTCTCGCAGGTCGACGCGTTCCGGGCCTGGCCTGGTGGGTGGTTGGACTGCCTGCGGGTTCTTTCGGCAACCGATTCGATGGGGATTCGCACCGACGGTGGTGATCCTCCGGGGCTGCTGTGGGAGCGGGTTGGTGAGCTGGGGGACGTGGTCGACGGGCTGATCACATTGCCTGCGCCGGCCGAGCGGCTTGCTCCGCGGTTGGTCCGGTGTGCGGCGCCGCAGATCTGGACTCCTGGGATGCGGGGGCGGCGATGAGTGGCGGGCAGAAGCGGGCACAGCCTCGGCGGGGTCAGTACAACCGGATCATGGGCGCGCATCTGCGGGCGCTGCGACGGGAACTTGATGTTCAGCCTGGGGTGATGGCGCGGGCGTTCGGTGTCTCCACCGCGCTGATCTCGAAGGTCGAGCAGGGGCGGCGCGGGTTGTCGACGCAAGCGCTGGGCATGTACTGCGATGTCCTGGACGTCAGCCCGCTTGATCTCCTCATGGATGTGGCGGAGCAGTACCGGGCGGAGTGCGACCCCTTCTTGCCCGATGGCTATCGCGCCATCCGCAGGTCGGTCCGGGTGGTTGACGGCTTGGCGCTCTACGTCGATCTGCCTGAGCGGTACCTGCCCGCTGGCGCTCTGCGGCTGGCAACGGCGGCCCTCAACGACGCCTGACGGCGTCCGGAAAACGGTGAAGGGAGGCGGCAATGGGAGCGGTGGCCAAGGTTGACCCGTGGAAGGCCGCTCGGGAAGTGCGGACCTTGAAGGAGGCGCACGAAGCGCTGGGGAAGTTGCAGCCCGCACCGAGTTCGGCCCCGGCCGTGCTGCGGGACTACTACCTGCGCAGTGCAGTGATCTACGGCCAGGTCGCCGAGACCGATCGGGATCACCACCACGAGGCGCTGTACTGGTCGGCTCGTGAACGGGCGAAGGGAGAACGGCTCAGTCCCGAGGAGTAAACAGTCCTGTTAGGACATACCGCGTGATCTTGTCGGGTCATGCGGCGATGCCGCACGTCTTGTTGCGGCACAAGGGAAGCGTAAGACGCAGGAGCGGAACACGGCTACCAACCTCGCCGCTCCTGCGCTGTCCACCACGCGTAACGGAGTGAACGACATGAGCGTAGAGCCTGGGCGTGTTCCAGCGCCAGACGGGAATCTTGGTCGGCTGCTGTGGGCGCAGATCATCGCCTCGAAGCAGACCGTGTCCACGTACACGGTCGACTTCCGGAGCGGTGAGACCGTGGAGTTGGAGCTGACCCAAGCGCAGGCGGAAGGCTACGAGTGCTTGACCTGCAAGGCTGAGTGCGGGACCGGGACGGGGGCGTTCCTGCACGCGGGGTGGATCAACGACTTCAGCTCGGCGTTCCGCTGTGCCGCCTGCGTCGAGGGTGACGTCTGATGCGCGCCCCTAGGTCGAGCCGGTGGGTTGACCCGGCTCCGTTGGAGATCGCACGTCCGCGGCTGCCCTGGTGGCTTCTGCTGCCGTGGTGGCTGTTGTGGATCGCTGTGCCGGTCGGTGGCGTGATTTTGTTGCTGCGCTTGGGGTTCCGGCTCATTCGGCGTTACCCGATCTCGGTCGCGGTGCCGTTGTGCGGGGTCGCCTTGGTGCGGTACTGCGGCTGGTGGTGGTTGGTGTTCGTGGTCTTGGCGCTCGTCGCCGGATTGCTGATCTGGGGCGGGCTCTACCCGGACCCGTGTCGGCGGTACGCGGTGCTGCCGGTGCTCTCGGAGTGGCGGCGGGCGACGGTCTACGCGTTCCGGTGGCGGACGGTCATGCGGCTGGCTGACCTGGTCAAGCGTGACCGAGGCAAGGAGTACCGGCCTCGGCTGCGGGCGGTGCGGGCTGAGGGGTGGCGGGACCGCGTTCGGGTGCGGATGATCCCGGCCCAGTCGCCGGAAGCGTGGGAGCTGCGGCGGGACAACCTGGCGCACTCGTTCGGCGCTCGCTCGTGTCGGGTGCGGGTGCTGCGGCCTCGGGTGGTCGAGCTGGACTTGATCCACCGTGACCCGCTGGTCCGACCGCTGCCCGTCCCCGCTCTGGACGTGGACGCCAACGCGGTGGATCTGAAGAAGGTCACCGTTGGCCGGACTGAAACCGGTAAGCCGTGGCGGCTTCGTCTGCTCGGGTCTCAGCTCCTCGTGGTCGGCGTTCCTGGGGCCGGTAAGGGCTCGGTGCTGTGGTCGATCGTGTGGCAGCTCGCCCCTGCTGTTCGCGCAGGACTGGTGCGCCTGGTGGGCATCGATCCCAAAGGCGGTATGGAACTGGGTCAGTGCCCAGAAGCCTTCGACCGCTTGGTCTTCGGCAACGGTGCCGATGTGGTCGAGCTGCTGGAAGAGATCGCCAACGAGGTCAGGGAGCGCGCGGCTCGTTACCGGGGCATTCGACGCCTGTGGGCTTGGGATACCGGCGAACCGCTCACGGTGCTGATCGTGGACGAGTTGGCCGACGTCATCGCCTATCAGCCCGACAAGCAGCTTCGGGACCGTGCGGCTCGGGCCGTCCAGACGATCACCTCGCAGGGGCGTGCACCTGGTTACGTCCTGGTGGGCCTGGTCCAAGACCCGCGCAAGGAGATCGTCTCGTTCCGCCACCTGTTCACGACCCGCGTTGCCCTTCGGCTGGACGAACCGCAACAGGTGGACATGGTCCTGGGCGACGGTGTCCGCCAGCGTGGGGCCGCTGCTCACGAGATCGCGGAGAGCACTCCGGGCGTTGCCTGGGTGAAGCAGGACGGGCAGCGCGAACCTGATCGGGCGAGGGCCTTCCACGTAACCGATACCGATCTTGAGGTGCTGCGGGTCTACGTCACCGCGCCCGATGCCACGGTGCACCCGTTCCCGACGCGTCCCGACAACGGCGAAAGGGGCGTGGCGGCATGAGCGTCACCACGACCCCCGTCGACGTCCTGGGGCAGACCCGTGCGGCACGGATGCGGCAACCGAGGTCCCTCGACGTCACCAAAGCTGCCGCTGAGCAGCATGGCGTCTGCGTCCGGCCGTTCACGATGGAAGTGCAGGACCCGGACGCCTACGAGATCCGCTACGTCGCGGTGCCCTGCGGGTCCACGGTCGAAAGCGTCTGCAAGCCCTGTGCCCGGAAGGCGAAGGCGCTGCGGATGGTCCAGTGCCGCGAGGGCTGGCATATGGAGACCGAACCCGACTTCACCCCGGAACCGCCGACCGCTGATCAGACAGTGCTGTTGGAGCTTCGCGCGGACCTCGTTGCGCTCTACCGGGAGAGCGAAGGGGCTGACGCTGACGACTTCCGCGAAGAGATCCACAACATCGATGACGATCTTCGGCAACTCGGAGTCCGCGGGCGCTTCCCGTCTCCGGATCTCCCTGCCAAGCAGGCTCCGAAGCGGTCGACCAAACGCCGTCAGGAAGCGCCGAACCTGCCTCGGCGCAAGGTCGAGAAGCGGACTCTCGGGCGGGAGTTCGCGGGTGCCTACCGGCCGTCCATGTTCATCACGCTGACCCTCGACACCTACGGCCGTGTCCGTGACGACGGCACTCCGGTGGACCCGAACACCTACGACTACCGGCGGGCGGCTCGGGACGCAGTGCACTTCGCGAGCCTCGTTGACCGGTGGTGGCAGAACCTGCGGCGGGTCATCGGCTGGGAGGTCCAGTACTTCGCCACCGTCGAACCGCAGAAGCGCGCAGCTCCGCACCTCCATGCGGCAGTCCGCGGCTCGATCTCGCACGAGGTCATCCGCCAGGTCACCGCTGCCACCTACCACCAGGTGTGGTGGCCCAACCACGACGAACGCACCTACCTCGACGGGCACCTTCCCGCCTGGGACGCCAACCGCAAGGCCTTCGTGGACCCGGACACCCGACACCCGCTCACCGAGTGGACCGATGCCGTGGAAGAAGCGGACGTCCCGGCGCACGTGGTGACCTTCGGTCGGCAGGTCCATTCCAAGGGAATCCTTGGTGGCACAGAGGAATCCGGTCGCCACATCGGCTACCTGACGAAGTACCTCACCAAGTCGATCGGCGAGGTCGTCGAGCAGAACACCAACCGCCAGCGCCAGCACGCGGACCGCCTGGCCGACGAACTGGCCGTGACGCCCTGCTCCCCCACCTGCGCGGTGTGGCTGCTCTACGGCGTCCAACCCAAGGGCGCCAACTCCCGCACGACTCCGGGTCACTGCAAGGGCCGTGCACACCGGCGAACCACCCTCGGCCTGCCTGGTCGGCGGGTCTTGGTGTCGCGGAAGTGGTCTGGCAAGACGCTCGCCGACCACAAGGCCGACCGGAAGCGCTTCGTCACCGAACTCCTGGCCACGGTCGGCATCGAGAAGCCCATTCAGGACACCTCGCGGCTGGTCTGGAACAAAGTCCGGCCCGGCGACCCGAACGTGCCTCCGCGAAACCACCTCCTCATGCACGCCATAGCCCAGCGCGTGACGTGGAAGGCCGAATACGACCGGGCACTACTCGCGGCCAGCGACCCGCCAGAACTTTCGGCAACTCCGCAAGCAGCCTGATCAACGGGGGGACAGTTCGATGCCTGAGAACAACAAGAACCAACTACTGCCAGTTCAGACCGTCGCTGACCTTCTCGCGGTCAGCCGATGGACCGTCTACCGGCTGATCTGGGACGGCGTCCTCCAATCGGTGCAGGTGGGCCGCTGCCGCCGCGTTTCACGCGCTGCGCTCGACGACTACTTGGGTGATCTGCTCGGAGAGGTGGCGTGATGGAGCCGCAGAAGTCCGGTACTCGGCGTGCCAATGGCGAAGGAACGATCAAACAGCGCAAGGACGGCCGGTACGAAGCGCAGGTGTTCGTCACCACGCCTGATGGGCAGTGGACGCGCAAGAGCGTCTACGGGAAGTCCTGGGAGGACTGCAACAACAAGAAGATCGAGCTTCAGGACGCCAACCGGCGGGGAATTCCGGTGTCGAACACGAAGCTGACGGTCGCGCAGTTCTTCGCGTACTGGCTGAAGGAGATCGCAGAGCCTTCGGTTCGGCGCACCACCTTCAGCTCGTACGAAGGCCTTACGCGGCTCTACATCATTCCGGGCATCGGGAAGAAGAAGCTCAAGGAGTTGACCGCCCAGCACATCCGCTCGTGGCTCAACACGGTCAGCAAGACGTGCCAGTGCTGCGCCCAGGACAAGGACGTCAAATGGGCGGAGAAGCCTGGTCGGGAAGCTCGGTGCTGTGCCAGGAAGCCGAAGGAGTGCTGCAAGTCGGTCCCTGCTTCGGCAAGCATTCGCTACCTGCTCCGACTGCTGCGGGCAGCTCTCCAAGACGCGATGGAAGAGGATCTGCTGTCCCGGAACGTCGCCACGCTGGTCAAGCTGCCGGGTACTGGGAAGCGGCAGCACCGGGCGTGGAGTGCGGCGGAGGCGACCAAGTTCCTGGCCACGGCCAAGGAGCACCGCCTGTACGGGCTGTGGGCGGTCGGCCTGGCCATCGGGTTGCGGCGAGGTGAGGCGCTCGGTCTGCGGTGGCAGGACGTGGACCTGGTGGGCGGCAAGGTCACCATCGCGCAGGCGCTGCACCGCGTGGACGGCAAGTTGAGCCTTGACGAGGTGAAGACCGAAGCGTCGGCCGCGACCATCCCGTTGCCCACTCCCCTGGTCGCCATCCTGCGGCGGCACAAGGCCGGGCAGGCTGGTGAACGGTTGGCCGCGGGTGAGCGGTGGCGGAACTCGGGGTTGGTGTTCACGACGCCCATCGGGACGCCGATCGAGCCTCGCAACATCAACCGGACGTTCGAGGCGCTGTGCGTCAAGGCGGACGTGCGGGTGATCCGGGTGCACGACATGCGACACACGGCGGCGACGATCTTGTTCACCCTCGGGGTGGAGGCGGCGACGGTGCAGAGGATCTTGCGGCACAGTTCGATCAGTGTGACGACCGGCACGTACATCGAGGTGATCGACAGCGTCCAACACGATGCGGTCAACCGGATGGGCGTGCTGTTCGATGAGGCGACCGGCGAGTGAAGTGCGGTCACAACTGCGGTCAGGGCCCCTGTGGAAACTTCTCCACAGGGGCCCTGACCAGTGTGCGCCCGAAGGGATTCGAACCCCTAACCTTCTGATCCGTAGTTCTTGGGCTAGGGGTTCAGGATGTCACCGGGTGTTGCTCCTGTGCTGGTCAACGCCATGCAGGCGACACCGGCACCTGCCCTGAACGGGTACGGACTGAGCCCCCGTCTGAGACCCCCGACCGGCAGTGCACTACTTGGCTTCGTGGGTGGCCGGGGTGAAACCGGGCTCACACAAGGTGTCGATGGCTACTCCTCCGCTCCCGTACACGAGGGTCTCGCTGTCCCAGGCAAGTTCAACCTCATCGATGCCACGGTTGCGGATCATCCAGTCATAGTTCTGCAGCGCGATGCGCGTCTCATCAAGCATGGCTTCAAGGTATCGAACGAGAACGTAGTTACGATCAAGAGCTTCGCTGGGACCACAACCTGCGGCTCCCGACAACGGTTCAGCATCCTCATGAATACAGCCCCCAGCCCGTCCTCACCTACACGCCGAGACCAAGGCTGAGCATGAGCAGCGTCCACTCTGATCAGAATTTGATCTTACCATTCATTTTTGGATCTGAATTTTCGTCAAGTCCAGAGTCCCCGCCACAATAAGAATCACCACGACAATAAGAGTAAAGATTGCCCATACCGATGTCGCAATTTTTGAGAACTTATCCAAGGGGTCGATTACTCGAACTATTAGCGCAGCCAAGCGACTAGCAGGCTTTACACGAAGCGCAGATCGCGGCGAACCATCGGAGTCAAATGCGTCGACAGCTTGGCCCACCTTGGCATAGAAACTGAGATGAGCAGGACCTGCAAGAACTATGGTCACATCGCGCAGAATATCGACAATGGCCGAGGGATGGCAATAAGATAAGGAATCCGTACGCTTTAGATAGTTTTGCAGAAACTGGCCGCATCCATACAGAATAGATGCGACCGGATGGTTATACGAAAAATAATCGACTCGTCGACCAGCCCCCCTAAGAGCGCGCGCAGCACGATCCAATTCCTCCCTTCTCAGCTCGAGAGCACCCAATATCTTTCTACCATCAGCCACCGGGCCAGGGGATTCGATCTTCGAATTGAGGCATTCATTGACAACTACAGCAGCATGCTCCAGCGGCATCAAAAGCTGAATGGAATAATACAGAGCTAGGCCGACCAGCAGTGATAATAATTCCCCCGCGAAAACTAGAGCCACAAGCTGATCCAGCCAATCAACTTCAATAAAATGAGGCCAGAGAGACCATATTACGCGTGAATTCTTCTTGTCCAAAAGATCTCGAAATACGGCAATTGTTGCGCAATTTCCAATGGCGACCGAAAGTACCACCGAATATCTTAAGTGGATAAATAGAAATATCAATCTCAGAAATCTAACCCGTCGAATCTTTCCGACTTGACCGGCGCGAAATAGGAACACCGGAAAGGGCCATAGAGAATCGCGCCTCAACTGAAGAGAATAATATAGAAAGGCCATTATGGACGCAGCTCCGAATGCACAACCTACTACCGAAATCACCGGCACGGAGGCGTCAAACCGACCGCTCTTCAGCCAATACAATGCACGGTAACACAGCACAACAGCTAAACCGAGAAATAATCCGGAAACCACGGGAACCACTACTCGAATAAATACTTCCGCCAGGTCTCTTGTTGTCGCAAAGACAGCCTTCAACTTGGATCTCTTCCACAAAATTCGCCTCATACGCCACCATAAACTGGGTGCAATTAGGGGCATTACTCGTCGCGGACCAGTTTCACGAACCATCGATAATCGACTAAGATCGCTAATTTTGTAAGCTACTCCACCAAGCAGGGCACACCCAGCAAACACCAGCAGACTCACCGCCGGGCTGGACAGCAGCACCAGGAGAACCAAACGAGTTTGCATGATCTTTAATAGCACAATCCACCCAACTCGGGTAGATCGCTACTCGTGACTGGTAAAACGCATATACCTACTGAACGAGCCTAGTCAATCACCAGATCGTGGATTATCCGCCTCGAGATCCGCAAAATTGCCATGCTCCAGGTATGCGGTGCCCCCTCCGGCGTGCGCGACATGAGCCTGTGAGACTCGTCGAGCAAGCCGCGGGATCAGGTAGTTACCGATGTTCACCACCGGCACCCACTCCCAGCGGTCTAGCTCGGAGCCGTCCAGCTTGATCCGCTGCTCGTCCACGCCTAGCTCACCGCAGTCGAACAGCCAAAGGACCTTGTCGCCCTCGCCCTCGTTTGGTGCCCAGTCCACGGCCAGCAGGCGCTCCGGAACGCGTTCGAGTCCCAGTTCTTCACGCAGTTCGCGCCGACACGCCGCGGCTGGCGACTCCCCCACGTCGACGTAGCCGCCAGGCACGTCCCAGCCGTTGCCGTAGGTCTTGTGCACCAGCAAGACCCGGTCTTGGTCGTCAACGAACAACGCCCCGGCAGCCATCCGGGGCGTTGCGAAGCGGTCGGCATCCGTACCCATGCGCCGAGCCTACGGGCGCTGCTATTCCAGCCGCAGGCGTTGGGCGAGGCCTGCGAGGGCGTGACCGGGCTTGGTGCGTTGCTGCCGCATCCATGTGAGCACGAGCTGGCGGCTGAGGTAGTGGTGACGGACCTGTTCGGGGGCACGCCGCTCGGCTGCGAGCACGATCGCGAGGGCTTCGTCGGTCCTGTTCCAGGCGCTGAGCGCGCGGGCCGTCTCCAGGGAGTGCCGTACCTGGCGCTCGACGGGGAGGCCGGAGGTGTCGACGGCTGGGCCCAAGTCGACAGCGACCTGGACGTCACCGAGCTCCATGGCCGTGGCGACTCGGTGGATCTCGACGTTGGTCGGGCCGAACGCGGTCCACATGTGGTTGCCGTCGGCGCCTTGGCGGTCCGCGGCTTCGCTCGCTTCGCGGAGGAAGTCTTGGGTGCGTCCGCGGTCGTCGGTGCGTGCGGCTGCCATCGAGCCAGCCAGGAACAGGCTGCCGTAGATCGACAGCATCGCGTTGTCCGCGTTCGATAGCTCGGGCTGGAGCAGGCTTGCGGCCGTCTCGGTGAGCTGGACGGCAGGTGCGTAGCGGCCAGTGGACAGCAGGGCGTGGACCACCAGGCGGAGCAGTGAGCCGAGGATGACCGGGTTGCCAGCCTGTTGGGCCGCGGCTAGGCCGCGCTCCGCCGCGATCCACGCGAGGTCGGTCTCACCAAGCTTGGTGAGCATCGACGTGGCCGCCTGGTAGCTGAGGGCCAGCAGTCCCTGCGCTTCGGCGCCGTGTGCCTGCACTGCTTGGACCGCGTCGGCCAGCAGCAGCGGGGCGCGACCGGCGACGAACCCATACTTAGACGCCTGGTAGGCGTCGAACACGACTCCGACCTCACGCCGTAGGTCGTCAAGGTCGATCGGTTCGGCGTCGCTGCTCGGCATGGCCAGCAACGGCGTGAGCTGGCGGTAGTCCATGAGTGCGGCCCGCAGGGCGGGCACGGTCTTCATGCCGCTTTCCGCGTTCCAGTCGAGCAAGGTCGGTTCGCCGATCAGGTCGCCGACCGAGATGTCGAGCGCGTCCGCGAGGTTGCGGATCACGGACAGGCGGTCCAGGTCGATCCGGTTGTTCTCGATCTTGCTCAGCCAGTCGGTGGTGCGGCCTACTCGACCGGCCAGCACCTCCTGCGGCACGCCCCTGCGTCGCCGGTACCAGGCAACTCGTTCGCCGATGGTCAGTGAGTTCGTCATTCCGCGCATGGCCTCAGCCTCTCCGCAGATCGTCGACCCACCCCGGAAGGTTTTTCCGGGGTCCGTCGCCCACTTCGCCTGAAGCTACCCACATCGCAGTGATCTCGGGAGGCAAGTGGTGTCACAGGGGGACGACGACGTGAAGGTGGTGACCGCAGCCATCCGCGACCTGACTATGCAGGTCGACGAGCGGCTGGACCGCCTGATGGTCATTCGGCGTCGGCAGCTAGCCGCCGCTCGATCGCGTCGACTCGATCGACGAGAACCGTAATCGCGTCTTTCAGCACCGCCAGTTCGGTGAGGACGGGGTCCCCGGCGTCCGGGTCGCCTGGGTCCTTGCCCTCGAGCACCAACCACAGGTGGTCGCTGGGCCAGCCGAGCGCTTCGGACATCGCGGTGAGGGTGCGCTTGCTGCGGTCCCGCGGCTGGAGGTTGAGCTGGATCTCCCGGACCGTCTGCAAGGCCAGTCCGGAGCGCTCTTTCAGCTCGGTCTGCTTCATGTCGAGTTCGGCCATTCGAGTGGTGATGGCCGCCGAGACGGCGTCCCAGTCCTTCGACACAGAACCTCCCTGAGCTGCTGATTTCAGTACTAACGCTAGCGGTTCGCCAGCGAACCGCACGGTCGGGGCAGAGCCCCATGACTTGACGTTGCTAGTTTCAGTCCTAATATCAGCACTAGCACTAGTTGCCCGTCTCTCAGGGCTCTCCGATCTAGCTAGGAGCAGCAGATGACTCAGCAGTTGACGCGGATGCACCGGGTCAAGGCCGTGGCCGAGATGCTGGACGTGTCGGTCGCGACGATCTACCGGGCGATCGAGTCCGGCTCCCTGCGGGCGTTGAAGGTCGGCACCGGCAAGGGCGCGCTGCGCATCCCGGCCGACGCCATCCAGGAGTACGTCACCGCCTGCCAGCAGGCGGCGCTCGCGTCCGTGCCGTCGCTGCCGGTGGTGGCGTGATGTTGGGACACAACGACTTCACCCTCGCCGACATCGACGAGACCCGGCCCTGCATCGGCACCGACCCCGAGTTGTGGTTCGGCCCGGCCGACGACGTCGCGCCGGACCTGCGCGAGTCGCACGTGGAGCGGAACGCGCGGGAGAACTTCGCCAAGCAGCTGTGCGCCGACTGCCCGTTCGCGGCCCAGTGCCTGGAGCAGGAGCTGCGGCACGGCGTGGGTGAGCAGTGGGGCGTACGGGGCGGCATGACGGCTGGCGAGCGTCAGCGCCTGCTGCGCCAGCGTCGCGCCGCGGAGCTGCGTCCCGTCGCGACCGAAGCGGCGGTGGCGTGATGAGCGTCGACTTCTCCCCCACCATTCGCCAAGCGGCGCAGCTGTTCGCGTTGGCGCAGCACCTGACCCGCCACCCGCACCTGCGGACCGTGAACATCTCCGAAGACGCGTTGCAGCTCCAGTACTCCGACCACCCGGCCGCTGACCTGCTGGCGTGGGCGGACAGCCTGGCCGAGTCCCGCGCGTCGGTGCAGGCCACCAACGGCCTGGCATTCGTCCGGCTCGGCAACGAGTTGCCGCCGTGCGTGGCCAGCGTGTGGACCACGGTGCCCGGTTTGGCGGCCGTTCTCGGGCTGGACGACAACGCTCGGTGGACGCCGCTGGACCTCGACGTCCTTCGGGTATTCGCCACCACGTCCGCCCGCGAGGTGGCGTGATGCGCGCATCGCGGGTGGACTTCCAGACGGTCGTGTTGCCGTGGAACGGGGTCGCGGTGATCTGCCGTGGTCTGCGGGACGGCTTGCCGATGTTCGGCTGGCGCGGCAAGCCCGGCGCCGTTCCCGCGGGACTCCACACCCGTCGTCAGTTGCGGGCCAAGGGTTTACGCCCCGGCGGGGCGGACCCGGACGCGTTGCTCGTGTTCGGCCACCAGCTCCCGGCGCGGACCGAGGAGGTCTGCGAACTGTGGCGCGAGGAGATCGCGGTCCCGGTCCGGTCCATGACGCCGCGGATGTGGCTGGCGCACGAGGCCGCGATGCGTGCCCGCCGGTTCTGCCGCGACCACCAGGACTACGTGAACCACTGCGTGCGTGGCCCGCTCAAGCAGTGCAGCACGTGTTTCGCCAACGACACCAACGAGTCCGAGAGGAGCGCCGCCTGATGGACCTCGACCTCTGGCAGGACTGCCCCGCGTGCCAGGGCAGCGGGTTGAAAAGCGATTGGTACCACGACTGCGGCGTGTGCGACGGCACCGGTGCCGTGCCCGTGTTGTGGCCCGAACAGGACGAGGACGAGGAGCTGTCGTGACCATCGGACGCATGTTGACGCTGCCGCTGTGGGTGGCGCTGGGTCTGGTGCAGGTGCTGGTGATCCCGGTCGGCGCGGCAGCGCTGGCCTGGTGGCTGGCCTCGACCCCGTGGGCGCTGGGCATCACGGTGGCGGCGTTGTTCTACCTGCTGTGCATCCGCTGGGCCGCCAGGGCCGCGCACGGTGGCTTGGTCCGCATGGTCGCCGCGCGGGCGGTTGCTCGGTCGGAGATGCGGGCCGCGGTGCGGGAGTCCAAGCGCGCCCGGCTCGACGAGGACCAGGTGCCCACCGTCTACGCCGGTACCTCGGAGGTGCGGGCGTCATGACCGGACGCAAAGCGGCTCTGTTCGCCGTGATGGGTGGCGCGCTGGTGCTGACCATCAACGGTGAGGTCCGCGCGGTGGAACCGATGCTGGGCCCAGGCTTCGGCATTGTGCTGGCGGCCGTGTTTGCGGTGTCCACGCTGCTGGCGCTCAACTACGTCATCGACGGCACCGGCCCGGTACGGCGGTGGGCGTGGGCAGTCCTGTTGTTCGCCGGTGGCATGGAACTCGGGTTGAACACCTGGCACGCCGTCACCAGCGTCCTGCACGGACCCGACGGCGCGCCCGTACTCGTGGACGGCCTAACCGTGCCCGCACTCCCGTTGGGCGCAGCGGTCGCGGTCGGCGCCGGGCCGGTACTGCTGGCCGGTCTGCTCTCGCACTTGGTGTCCCTCGCGATGACTGAGGAACAGCGCGCCGCCGTCGAGCAGGAGGCCGAGCGGACCGCTGCACGGGCCGCTCGGGTACCGGCACGGCCGACGCACACCGCCTACCGCGTGGCGGGTACCGAGCAGGGTTCCGCGTTCCGGACCGACTCCGGTACCGCGCTCGACACCTCGCACCGCACCGCGCTGCCCGCTGGTGCCGACACGACCTCGGTACCGGCACCCGCCGCCGCAGCGGTACCGACCAAGGAACCCCAGTACCGGCCCGCCGGTACCGCGACGACCGGTACCGAGGTTGACAGCGACCAGGGCAGCACCGACCCGACCGTCACGTGGGGCACGGACCTGTGGCAGCGGGCCATCACCAAGGCGCGGGAGTACCACGCCGCCAACGGCAGCCACGTCCGCGTGGACGACATGCAGGCGCTCGGGATCGGCCGCAACCGCGCCGTCGCACTGCGCCGGGACGTGCTTGCCCACCTGCTCTCCCACCCCGCTGCCTGACCTGAAGTGGCCACCACCTGCACCACCCAAGACAGGAAGGGAGGCGACTCCCGATGACTCAGACTCTCCCCGCCCCCACCTCGGCACCCGGTGCCCCCAGTACCGCAATCCCTGCCAGCTCCACCCCGCCGGTACCGACCGTGCAAGGCGAGATCGTCACCGGCCCGCCCGGTGGCCCCGGTACCGGCCCACGCCGGTCCCCCGGCAGTACCGCGAACGTGCCCGCCGCGTTGGTGGTACCGGCCAAGCCGACCGCGTTCGCCGCTGCGGAACTGACCACGATCCTGGGCAGTACCGCCGCCTACGCCGGTGGGGTTCCCGGACTCGTCACCGTCGCTGGTATCGCAGCAGGCTCGGCAGCGGTCGCCGGTATCCGCCGCGCCAAGACAAATCGACGAACCCGCAAGGCGACTGGTACCGGCGGAAGGCGTACCGCTGCCGGTCGCGGTACCGGCAAGCCCACCGGACGGTTGCGACGAGCCACGTCGGCGTTGGCCGGCAAGGGCCGTCGAGCCGCTGCCGCCAGTCGCGCCGGAACCGCCAAGCGCACCTCGCCCGGCGCCCGTACCGCTGCCGCCCGCCAGGCGGCCGGACGAGGAACCGGTACCGGAGCGGTCCAACGTCGACCCGGCCGAGTCGCGCGGGCTCTCGGCGCGGAACGGCGCGCAGTTCGCAAGGCCGCCCGAGCAGCTGGCGGCGCTGGCCGGACGGACGGAGTCTTCGGACGTCGCCGGTCTTCGACCGCTGGTAAGGGTTCCCGCGGCTGGTTCGGCTGGCGTAAGGCCACCGGTGCTGGACAGCGGGCGGGCAGCAGCAAGTCCAAGCGCACAAGCGCGGGCGGGTCGGGAACGCGGAGCACTGGCTCCACCTCGCGGTGGGGCGGTCGATCCGGTGCACCCGGCAGTTCTTCCGCTCGCAGCGGCCGACGGCTGGCCGCCAAGGGAATGACCGCAGCTGCGCGCACGGGCCGGAGAGTCCGGATGGTGCGGCAGACCGTGACCAGCGCTCCGTCGGCTCGGGCCGCGCGGGCTGGCACCTACCGCAAGCTCTACCGCCCGGCCACCGGCAAGCGCCAAACGATCAAAACCCTCCCGAAGAAGGTCGCGGCCGGGAGTTGGAGCGGCGCCGCGTGGGCGTTCGCTCTCGGCTACCTGGCCTGGTCCCAGCACTGGGAGGCCAAGCAGCGCGTCGCTCAGCAGACGGCTACCCGTAGCCGCGGCTACGTCGTGGCCGAGCGCGTTCGCCCGGCCGAAACCCCCACCAGCGCGGTGCCCGTCATCGGCGGGCAGCGCATCCCGATCGCGGTCCCAAGCCGCCCGGTGCAGCGCGCTCTCGGCTCACCGGTCCACACCATCACGGCCCTGACCAGCACCAACGGAGGAACCATGTTCTCGATCGCCGATCTCGCCGCCGAGCAGGCCGCCCGGACCGCCCGCTACGCGCCGGACACCATGGCGACCTTTGGCCACGACTTGGACCAGTGGCCGCAGGCCATCGGCCACCTGGCCATCGCGCTGTCCACGTTCGTCAAGAAGGGGTCCAGCGAGTACCCGGTGAACCCGGCCGTGCTGGAGAAGCTGTCCGAGGTCTACCGGGCGCTCGGCACCGCCACCGCAGCCGCGGCCGAGGTGCCCGGCCTGTTCAGCCGGGCGCATGCCACCGACCTGGAGCGCCACCAGGCGCCGCGCCGTGGCGAGCACCTGTGGAACGTCAACAACCGCTAGTTCGCCCCGCACACCGTTACGCACCAACGAGAACAGGGAGCCGATCATGACCGCCACCACCAGGCGCGGGGGACTGGACTGGTCCGCCAAGCACACCATCACCACCGGCACGCTCAACATCACCGGCGGTGTGCTGGCCGGCGGCATGGTCGGTTCCCTGTTCGACCTGCCGCCGGTCTACGCCGCGGCTGGTGCGGGTGTCGGCGCGGTGGCCCACGCGGTCACGGCCGCCGGCACCGGCCGCGCCGGGGTCTTGGCCCGCGTCGCCGGATGGGCCGGTGGCGGCGGGTGGATGGTGTGGGCGCTGGAGACCTCGCCGTGGAACCCGCTGTGCATGGCCACCCTCGCCGCGCTCGGAGTCGCCGGTGGCGTCACCGCCAGCGTGCTGCGGGCCACGGACACCAAGACCACGCAGCTCCGTGCCGGGGTCGCCAAGGTCGTCGCACGTCAGCGCACCGCCGACGAGTGGGAAGACCGCATCGCCCGCGTCTGCGGCATCACCGGCGTGACCACGGCCGGGGTGGAGGCGTGGGAGGAAGGGACCGGGTTCACCCTCGACCTCAACCTCCCTGCCGGTGGCCACACCTGGCGGGACCTGGTCAAGCACCAGGCCGGGCTGGCGTCCGACGCCGACCTGCCCAACGGGTGTGGAGTCGAGGTGCTGCAAGGGTCTTCGCGGCGCACCGCACTCCTGCGGGTGTCCACTGTGGATGCCTTCCAACTGGACCGGGCGTACCCCGAGGACTGGTCTCCGTTGTCGATCCTCAACCCCGTCCCGCTCGGGCAGCACCGCGACAGCAGTGTCGCGGGTCTGTCGCTGCGGGAGGACACGTGCCTGCTCACCGGGCAGAAGGGCGGCGGCAAGACCAACGAGTTGCAGGTGATCAACGCCGGTCTGGTGCGGTGCGTGGACAACCTGGTGTGGCACATCGACCTCAACGGCGGTGGCATGGCGCTGCCGTGGATCCAGCCCTGGCACGAGCGCGGCCCCGACGGCGGAGTTCCGGTGCCCGCTGTGGACTGGGTCGCTTCAACCGCGGGTGAGGCCACCAGGATGTGCGAGGCCGCGCTGCGGATCGCCAAGGGACGCAAGGTCGCCTACCAGGCGCTATGCCGCCAGGCAGGCACGGACAAGCTGCCTGTGTCCCCGGAGGTCCCGCAGATCACCATCGTGGTGGACGAGTGCGCCGAGATCATGGGCGACGGCACCAAGTACCCCAAGCTGCGCGACATGCTGGAGGAGATCCAGCGCATCGCCCGTGCCATGGCGGTCAACCTGGTGTTCTGCGGCCTGTCCGCGACCACGGACGTGATCGGCTCGACCGCCGTACGCAAGCAGTCCCGCGCCCGGATCTCCATGCGGGTCTCCGACGCCGAGGAGCTGAACTACCTGTTCGGCTGGAACTGCAAGGCGCTCCCGGAGGACATGCCCTACCCCGGTTGCGGCCTGTACTTGCAGGACACCACCGGTCAGCCCGTCGGCTTCAAGGGCTACCGGCTGGTGGGCCAGGCGCTGGAGGCGGGCGCGGTCGAGGTGGCAGGTCTGCGCCCGGAGCTGGACCAGGTGTCCGCGGACTTCGCGGGCACGGACTACGCCACCCGCTGGGACCGCGCCGACCACCTGTTCCTCGCAACCCCGGACACCGACGACGAGGACCAGGTGCCCGCCGCCGTGCCGAGCGCGCCACGGTTCGACCCTGCCGCGCTGGCGGCCGGGCACGACGCGTTCGTCCCGCGCCAGCACACGCCCAACGAAGTGGAGGCACCCGAGTTCAACCCGGCCGACCCGCACACCTGGCCCGCCATCGACGTTTCCGGCCTCGTGGTCCCCGCCGGTGGGGTGGCCGTCGCGGTCGCGCTACCGGACCTCGTGCGCCAGGTGCTCGACGCCATGGACGCCGCCGGTGGGGAGCGGATGCACTCCGCCGCGCTCGCGAGGGCGATCGGCACCACGCAGGACACGTTGGGCACCCTGCTCCCGCAGGTGGGCCTCAAGGCCCTGCCGAACTCGTTCTGGGTCGGCCCCGACCGCAGCCGCGGCTACGCCCGCGCCGACGTCGAATCGGTAGCGGAGCGCATCCAGTCCGGGGAGATCGCGGTCCCCCACGACGTCGCCAACTGGACGCCCAACCCCACCACCTGACCGACACGCCCCGGTGGGTCACGGGTGTGTCAGGCCGACACACCCGCACACCCCCGGAACACCTGGCGACACACCCCGCTCAAACACCGCTTGATCAGCGGAAAGGCATCTCCGACACACGGGGGTGTGTGGGTGTTCCGGTGTGTCGGTGCCACCCCCTCCCACCGACTGATCACGCCGCTCGACGGGGGTAGCCCGGCACCGACACACCCACCCGCGTCAGCTCCGCCCACACCACCGGTCAGCCGCGCTCACGGCTCGACTTCGCACGCCCACCAACAACTACTCACTGTCACCAATGCTGCCCGGCGCTGCGAGTGCAGACCACACCTCGCAGCGCCGGGACACCCACCACCGGGAGGTCACCATGGCTCGCCAGTCCACCACCGACATGCTCACCGTCGCCTTGGACGCCGTGGCGCGGGGTTGGCACATCTTCCCCATCCGGCCGCGCTCCAAGAAGCCCCCGGCCCTGCACGGCAAAGACGACTGCCCCCGCACCGGGATCTGCGCCACCACCCACCAGGGCTGGGAACAGCGCGCGATGAATGACCCCGACCACGTCCGCTGGTACTGGGGCAGCGACCGCTACCGCGAGTGCAACGTCGGCATCGCCACCGGCCCGTCCGGGCTGCTCGTGGTCGACCTGGACACGATCAAGTCGCCCGCCGACGTGGTTCCGGACGGCTGGAAACGCAGGGGGGTCCGAGACGGGCTCGACGTGTTCGCCCTGCTGTGCGACGAGGCAGGCGACCACAGCCCGTGGGAGACCCTGTCCGCGAGCACGCCCAGCGGTGGAACGCACCTGTTCTTCCGCTCCCCCACCGACGTCCGGCTGCGCAGCACGCAAGGGGAACAGGGCAACGGGCTCGCGTGGAAGATCGACACTCGCGGGTGGGGCGGCTACGTCGTGGCTCCCGGCTCGACCACTCCCGACGGCTCATACCGGTTCACCAACGACCGGCCCGTGCTGAACCTGGCCACCTGGTTGGTCCAGGCCCTCACTCCCAAGCCCGTCACGGCCACCACAGCGGCCCCTCAGATCCGCTCGGAGCGGTTGCCCGCCTACGTCGCGGCAGCGGTCCAGGGTGAGTGCGACCTTGTCGCGGCAGCCGCTCCGAGCGAGCACAACCGGGTGCTGTACTCGGCTTCCGGGCAACTGGGGCAACTCGTCGGCGGAGGGATGCTCCCTACGTTTCAAGCCGAAGAAGCGCTCTACGCAGCCGCCGCCCACATGATCACCGGTCAGTGCGGATGCACCGAGCCCGAGATCCGCCGCGTGATCGGCAAGGGCTTGCAGGCAGGGCAGGCACGCCCACGGACCGCACCCACCAACGAGTCCCGCCGTGGCGCCGCATGAACGTCCTGGAGCTGTTCGCCGGTATCGGCGGTTTCGGACTCGGTCTGGAGCGCGCCGGGATGACCGTGGTCGGCCAAGTGGAGATAAATCCGTTCTGCCAACAGGTGTTGGCCCAGCACTGGCCGGAGGTCCCCCGCCATGACGACGTCCGCACCACCGCCACTTGGTGGCACTCCCAGCCCCGACCGCACGTCGACCTGGTCGCCGGGGGCTTCCCCTGCCAACCCTCGTCCGAAGCCGGACCGCGGCTCGGCACCAGCGACCCCCGATGGCTCTGGCCCGCGATGGCCGACGTCGTCGCCGATCTCCGACCCCGGTGGGTGCTGTGGGAGAACGTGCCCGGTCTGCTCACCCGAGGACTGGACATCGTCCACACCGACCTTGTTCGACTCGGATACCGGCACCGCGTGGGGTGGGCCTCCGCTTGTGCAGTGGGCGCCCCACACGCACGCAAACGCCTGTTCGGTGTGGCCCACACCGACACACCGCGACGGGACACGGGGAGCGGGCTACGACCGACCCGGACGACCCCTGTCCGAACGCGTCGGTGGCCCGCTGAACCCGACGTGGGTCGAGTGGCTCATGGGCTTCCCGGACGAGTGGACCGCGTTGCCGCACTCGGCAACGCCGTCGTCCCCCACCTCGCCGAACACCTCGGCCGACTGATCTCCGCCGTACACGACGAACGCAGGAGCGCCGCGTGACCACCGCCCGACCGCTTCGCGCCGTCACCGCCCCTTCCGTGGACGAGGCTGAATCGCGTGCCTCTGCCGAAGTGGCCCGTGCTCGTGCGGAGCTGCCGCCGCTGGACCCGGCGGTGTTCGACTGCTACCTCGGCACACTCGTGGACCAGCTCGCGCACTCCACAGAGGGCGACCCGATCGGCATCCTCGCCTCGCTGATCTGCGCCGCCGGTGTCCACCTCGGGCAGCGCCCGCACATCCGAGCCGGTGACGACCCACACCCGCTGCTCGTGTGGCCGCTCATCATCGGTCGCACCGGCGGTGGGCGGAAAGGTGCCTCATGGTCCACGCCCAAGCGACTGCTCGCGGCCACCGACGCCGAGTTCACCACCCGCAACATCAAGTCCGGACTCACCTCCGGTGAAGGCTTGGCGGCCGTGTTCGCCGACAACGACCCCGACGAGGACGAGGCATTGGCCAGCCGCGGCAAGAAGTCCGGCGGTGCTTCGCTGCTGCCGCCCGGTGACCTGCGGCTGCTGGTGTTCGAACCCGAGTGGGCCGGGGTGATGTCGCGGATGAAGCGCGAGGGCAACGCCTTGTCCGCGACGCTGCGCCAGGCGTGGGAGGGCGGGGACCTGTCCACGCTCAACGTCACGGCGCGGATCGCGCCCAGCTCGCACGTGGGGCTGCTGGCACACATCACGCCCGACGAGTTCCGCGCCAAGGTGTCGACCTCGGACCTGGCAGGCGGCACCTACAACCGGTTCCTGCCCATCGCGGTCGCCCGCTCCAAGTTCCTGCCGCTGGCCGGGGGCGCGGCCCCGGAGTTGGTCGCCGAACTGGGCAGCGTGCTGGCTCATCGGCTCCACAAGGGAGCGCGGGCGGGCGCGATCGGGTTCACCGACGAGGGCGCGCTGCTGTGGCGGACGCTCTACGTCGAGTTCGGCATCGACCACGGAGAAAACGGCCCTGTGGAGCAGTTCCTGTCCCGCACCGCGCCGAACTGCCTGCGCATCGCGGCCATTCACGCTGTGCTCGACGGCGCTGACCTGATCGACGTTCGGCACCTCACCGCGGCTGCCGCGCTGGTGCGTTACTCGATCGCGTCGGCACGCTCGATCTTCGCCGGGGACCCGACGTTGACCAAGCTCGCGACCTGGATCGGCGAGGCCGGGCACCAGGGGCGCACTCGCGAGGAGATCCGCTCGGACTTCTTCAAGCGCAACAAGAACGCCGAACAGGTCACGGCGCTGCTCGGTCAGCTCGTCGACTCCGGCCAGATCACCAGCACCAAGCGAGCGGCTGCCGGTGGCAAGGGCGGCAAGCCGACCGAGGTCTACGCGGTCACGGCACCGCCACGCGGTTAACGCGGTTACGCGCTAACTCGCTGACCAGCCAAAACAGTCATCCGGTCAACGACCGAACCGCGTACGTACGCGGTTTGCTCCCAGCAAAAGCCCAGGTCAGACCCAAACCGCGTGACCGCGTAAACCGCGTACGCCAGGAAGGAAGAACCGACCATGACGACGGAACCCGAGTCCGAGCACCCACCGACCTTGCTCACCGTCGAAGCAGCGGCCGAACGGCTCAGCCTCGGTAGAACCACCATGTTCGGTCTCATCCGCACCGGTGAAGTCCATTCCGTTCGAGTCGGGCGACTGCGGCGCATTCCCGTCACCGCATTGCAGGCCTACGCGGACCGGTTGTCCGCCGAGCAGAACGTAGCCTGAACCACCAGAAAGGAACACCAGCAATGCCCCGCAAGAAAAGAGCAGAAGGCACGCGCGCGCCGAACGGCGCGTCCAGCATCTACGAAGGTGCTGACGGTAAATGGCATGGCCGCGTCACCATGGGTCTGCTCGACAACGGCAAGCCCGACCGCCGTCACGTCAAGCGGAAGACCGAAAAGGAAGTGATCGACGCCGTCAGGGAGCTGGAGCAGGAGCGGAAGAAGGGGCAGGTGCGCAAGCCCGGAAAGCCGCAAACGCTGGAGGCGTGGTTGACACACTGGCTCGACAACATCGCCGAGCCGTCCGTGCGCCGGAAGACGTTCGTCTACTACGAGGGCGCGGTGCGGATGTACCTCATTCCCGGCCTTGGCGCGCACAGGATGACGTCGTTGCAGCCGGAGCACGTGGAGAAGCTGTACACCAAGCTCCACCACGAGGGACGTAGTGGTTCGGTGCGGATGCAGGTCCACCGCACCCTGCGAGCCGCGCTCAACGAAGCCGTCCGGCGCGACCGCATGAGGACCAACCCGGTTCTTCTGGTGAAGTCCCCGACTGTCGTGGAAACCGAAGTCGAGCCGTTCACAATGGACGAGGCGCGCCGAATTCTTGAGGCGTCCAGGGAACGGCGCAACGGCGTTCGGTTCGCGGTCGCGTTGTCCCTCGGCATCCGCAAAGGCGAGGCGCTAGGCCTGAAGTGGACCGATCTCAACACCGACACCCGGAACCTCACGATTCGCCGGGCTCTGCAACGGCAGACGTGGCGGCACGGGTGCGACGACCCGTACGAGTGCGGAAAGGCGCATCACAAGCTGTCGCTTTGCCGGAAGTCGTGCCCCGTGCACAAAAGGGCTTGTCCGCCGTTGTGCCCACCGGATTGCAAGCGACACGCCCGCGGCTGCCCGAAGCGCCACGGTGGCGGCTTGGTCATCACCGAGGTGAAGTCGCGGGCGGGTCGGCGGGTCATCAACGTCCCCGAACCGCTGCTCGACCTGTTGCGGCTTCACGACGAGGCCCAAGACGACGAACGGCACTTGGCCGGTGATCTGTGGCAGGAAAGCGGGTGGATGTTCACCCAACCGAACGGGAAGCCCATCGACCCGCGTGCCGATCACGAGGAGTGGAAGTCACTCCTAGCCGCGGCTCGGGTGCGGGACGCGCGGTTGCACGATGCCCGGCACACCGCCGCGACCATGCTTCTCGTACTGGGCGTTCACGAGCGCGCGGTGATGGACATGATGGGGTGGTCGTCGGCGGCCATGAGACGGCGCTACATGCACGTGCCGGACCAACTGCGGGAGCAGATCGCGGATCAGGTCGGCGGGCTGCTGTGGACGACGTCACAGGGCGAGGACGACCCGGAGCTGACGGCTGAGCAGTGGGACGCGGTTCGGCGGCTCGCGGAGGCGCTGCCGCCGCAGCTGCGGGAGCGTCTGGCGGAGGTGTTCCCGGACGACGAGCCGGGTTCGGCGGGTGTGCCCGCTCGCGTCTGAACGGGGCAACTGAGACCCGGTTTGAGACCCAGAGAGGCCCGGCACCATAGGTGCCGGGCCTCTGACCTGGTGCGCCCGAAGGGATTCGAACCCCTAACCTTCTGATCCGTAGTCAGATGCTCTATCCGTTGAGCTACGGGCGCATATATTCAGTTGTCACCTGGCCGAGGCCAGGTGTTGCGGAGGCTCCGGGATTTGAACCCGGGATGGGCGATAAACCCAAACCGCATTAGCAGTGCGGCGCCATAGACCAGACTAGGCGAAGCCTCCCGGAGCCCTCGGCTACGACGCATAGATTACACACACCTCCGCTCCAGTAGCAAAACGCCCCCTCCAACGGCCCCGAAGGACCGTTGGATTTCGCGTTTTCGCTGGTCAGGGCACTACCGGTGATCCACGCCTTGAGCCGCACAGGCAGGTGAACGGCACATGACGGGGGCGTTGGTGATCTTCGTCTCCCCGACTACTTCCGAACGAGGTCGAGGAATGGGCGGAGGGAGTCGGGATTGCGCAGGGCGTCGCGGCTGACGGCTCGGTCCGGTGGGGTTCCGGCGAGGATCTTCTTGACCGGGACCTCGCACTTCTTGCCGTTGAGGGTGCGGGGGATCTCGTCGACGACGATGAACTCGTCGGGGACGTGCCGCGGGGACAGGTTGGTGCGCAACTCGGTGCGGAGGGTCTTCTCCAGGGCGTCCGACCAGTCCTCGTCGAGGACGAGGAAGCACAGGAGTTCGCCGTCGGACCTGCCCGCGCCCGAGGTGTCGATGACCAGCGAGTCCGCCACGCCCCGGACCGCCTCCACGACGCGGTAGAACTCGCTGGTGCCCATGCGGACGCCGCCGCGGTTGAGGGTGGAGTCGCTGCGGCCGTAGATGACGGCCGAGCCGCGCGGGGTGATGCGGATCCAGTCGCCGTGCCGCCACACGCCCTCGTAGTCGGCGAAGTAGGCCTCGTGCAGGCGGCTGCCGTCGGCGTCGCCCCAGAAGAAGACCGGCATGGACGGCATGGGCCTGGTGACGACCAGTTCGCCGACCTCGTCGACGACCTCGTTGCCCTGCTCGTCGAACGCGGTCACGGCGGCGCCCAGTGCCCGGCAGGACAGCTCGCCCAGCCACACCGGGAGGTCCGGGGCGGCGCAGACGAAGGCCGTGCACAGGTCCGTGCCGCCCGAGACGCTGGCGATCTGGACGTGCTCGCCCAGCGCCGACGCGATCCAGCGGAAGCCCTCCGGCGTGAGCGGGGCGCCGGTGGAGCCGACGACGCGCAACGCCGTGAGGTCGAACCGCTCGGCCGGGTGGAGGTCTTCCTTGAGGCACGACTGGATGTACGGGGCGGACGTGCCGAAGTACGTGACGCGGTGCTGCTCGGCCAGGTGCCACAGGGCGTTGAGGTCCGGGGAGGCCGGGCTGCCGTCGAACAGGACCACGGTCGAGCCGACCAGCAGGCCGGCGATGACGTAGTTCCACATCATCCAGCCGGTCGTGGTGAACCAGAAGAAGCGGTCGCCCGGCCCCAGGTCGCCGTGCAGGGCCAGCATCTTGAGGTGCTCCACGACGATGCCGCCGTGCCCCTGCACGATGCCCTTGGGCAGCCCCGTGGTGCCCGAGGAGTACAGGACCCACAGCGGGTGGTCGAACGGGACGGGCTCGTACTCCAGGGGCGCTCCGTCGTGCTTGGCCAGCAGCGCGGCCCAGTCGAGCGTGCCGGGCAGCGTGCCGCCGACGTAGTCGATGAGCACGGTCGCCTTGAGCGAGCCGATCTCGGTCCGCAGCTTGTCCACGGTCGGCCGCACGTCGAACGTGCGGCCGTTGTAGTGGTAGCCGTCGACCGCGATCAGCACCGTGGGCTCGATCTGGGTGAAGCGGTCCGAGATGGCGCGCGCGCCGAAGTCCGGGGAGCACGACGACCAGGTGGCGCCGATGCTCGCGGCGGCGAGGAACGCGATCAGGGCTTCCGGCGAGTTGGGCACGAGTGCCACGACCCGGTCGCCCCGCGTCACGCCGAGCGCCAGCAGGCCCGCGCGGACGGCCGCCACCCGGCGGCGCAGCGCCGCGAACGTGAGCTGGGACGTCAGGCCGTCCTCGCGGTGGAAGATCACCGCCAGGTCGTCGTCGGCGCGGCCTGGGCCGGGGCGGAGGGCGTGCTCGGCGTAGTTCAGGGTCGCGCCGGGGAACCACTGGGCTCCCGGCATCGACTCCGACGCCAGCACCCGCGTGGGCGGGGTGTGGAAGGCGACGGCGAAGAACTCGGCCAGCGCGCCCCAGAAGGCCTCGAGGTCGGTCGTCGACCAGGTCCACAGTGCGGCGTAGTCAGCGAAGTCCAGTCCGCGCTCGGCTCGTAGCCAGTCGCGGAACGCGGCCATGCGGCTGTCCGCGACCCGGTCGGGGTCCGGTCGCCACAGGAGTTCGGCCTCGGCGTGCGTGTCGGTCATACCCCGTTCCTAGCCGATCGGACGGCCGAGAACCACAGGTGGGACCCACACAACCGGTCAGCCGCGCCTGGCGGCCGCCACCAGGTCCTCCAGCGCGGACGTGAGCCGCGCGGGATCGGTCGGGGCGAGCACGAACCAGCCGTCGTGCCTACGCACGAGGTAGCGGCCCTCGCGGCTGTCGAGCCACGACAGGGCGAGGCCGGTCTGGTGGAGGTAGCCCGCGCGGTTGCGGGCGATCAGCCCCACCTGGCCGCCGCCGGTGCGGGTCGTCACGGCGCGCAGCAGGGTGTTCGCCTCGGGGTCGTGCACCCCGGCGTACCGGAGGACCTCCAGGAAGCCCCCCACGCCGTCGCGCTCGCCCGCCTGGCCCGCCGCCACGTAGTCGGTCCACCGGAGGTTGACCGACCGCCCCGCGCCCGGCTGGGCGGCCGGGAGGGTCGACACCGTGGTCGACGCCAGCGCGGTCGGGTGGAACGCGGCGAGCTGGACCTGCTCGCCGACGCGGGCGATGAACGCCCCGTGCCACCCCGACGTGGCCAGGCCCCGCAGGGTCTCGCCGCGCCGGGAGAACACGACCTCCAGGCCCGTGTCGAACTCGGCCAGCCCGCGCACCAGCGCGTGCAGCTCGCCGTCCGGGCGCGCGACCGTGCCGAGACCACGCGCGGACAGCGTGCGCGAGCTCGTCGCCACGAGTTCGGCGCGGTCGGCCTCCGTGCGGCCGTAGTGCTTCACGCCGACCGGGACGGGGTGGCGGTCGCCGTGCACCGCCCGCCACAGCGTGAAGAACTCCTGCGCGGCCAGTCGGAAGACCCTGGACGGCTGGGTCACGTGCCGATCACCGGCGGGGCGGCCTTCTTGTCCACGCCGAACAGGTTGTCGTCCTCTTCGAGGTAGCGGGCGCGCTGGTGGTCCTGGCTGTCGTCGCGGCCCGCGATCGGGGCTCCGGCGGCCATCGGCGCGGCACCCATCATGCTGCCCGCGGCGGGCGGGGCGCCGGACATCTTGGGTGCCTGGAAGCTCGCGGTCGTGGAGCCGGAGACGCGGGAGTCCGCGCCGCCGATCACGCCGCTGGCGCCACCGGGGTTCACCGGGCCAGCGCCACCGCCACCGCTGCCGGACGTCGACGGCGGCGTGGCCGAGTAGCCGCCCATCGAGTAGCCGCCACCGCGGGCGGCGGGCGCGTACCCACCGCCACCGCCGTAGCCACCGCCGCCACCGGACGTGGTCGTGCGGCCCGCGACGGGCGGGGAGGTCACCGGAGCGGGGCCGAGCACGACGGGAGCGCCGTCGACGCGGGGCACGGGCGTGCCGCTGCGGTCGAGGCCCAGCACGGGCTTCGCCTCGGGCGGGGCTACCGGGTTCACCGGCGGGCTGAACGCGGGCACGGTCTGGTCGACCGCGAACGAGCCCTGCTGGAACGCCGCCATCACGTCCGCCGCCGTGCGGTGGCCCGCGTCGGCGGCCGTCGTCGCGGCCACGACCGGCGCGCCGACCAGGTCGATGCCGGTGAACGGCGACGTGGCCGGGGGCACCAGCGCGTTCGTGGCGGGCGGCACCAGCGTGTTCGTGGCAGGGGGCACCAGGGCATTCCCGACCGGCGCCACGGGAGGCGCGACCACCTGGCCGACGGCGGGCGGCACGGGCGTCGGAGCCGGGGCGGGCACGGGCATCTGCTCGCGCGCCGTCACGACGTGCTGGATCTCCACGCCGATGCACTCGGCCACGTTGTTGGCGTGGTCGCTGGTGTTCTCGGCCCACTTCACGACCGTGAGCAGCCCGTCGCGCGCCTTCTCCGCGGACTCGCCCTCCCAGCCGCCGGAGGACGCGAAGATCGCGCTGATGAGCTGGTCCTTGACCTCGGCGAGCGTGGTGCCGAGCGTCGTCCAGTTGTCCTTCACCGACGCGGCGCTGGTGAGGTCGACGCCCGTGTGCACCATGTCGTAGAGCTCCTGGTGCGTGTAGGTCATCCAGTCGACCTTCTCGCCCAGCTCCGATGGCTCCTTCGACCGGTGCTCCGGGTACGGGTTCGGGGGGTTGTCCCTGTGGTCGCCCGACATCAGCCCTTACCGCCCATCGTCCGCGCCATGTCGTAGTCGGTGTCGTCGGTGTGCTTCGAGGCCTGCCGGACGGTCGTCTCCACGTCCTCCAGCACCTGCATGAACTCGCGGATCACGAAGACCGCGGACTCCTGGTCGCCCACGGCGACCTCGCGCAACCGGCGGCTGATCGAGCGGCCGACCCAGTTGTCGCCGAACTGGAGCGGGATGTCGAGCTGCCCGCGCACGGTGTCGTAGAGGTCCTGCACGCGGTCGCGCGCGTCGGCGATCGACTTGATCAGGTCCGCGGCGGACCCCTTGTCGAGCTGGACCTTGCCCTTGTCCACGGCCTGGTCGACCGCGGCCACCGCGCTGTGCGCGGTGACCAGGTCCGCCTGTGCGACGGCGGTGAAGTTCGGTTGCGGCACAACCGCTCCGGCGACTGGGACCGGCTGCCCCAGCGACACGGTGTTGTCCTCGGTCATCGACTACCCCCTCGCACTGCAAGTGCCCGCACGTCGGCCGCGGATACCTCCCTTAGATGTACTCGCGCGACCGTTCGGTTCCAATCCGCCGGAAAGACCTTCTAGCGCAGGTGCGAGTCGAACCAGTTCAGCACCCGGTGCCACGCCTCGGCGCTCGCGGCGGGCGAGGTGTCGAAGCGGTGGCTGGACTCGGCGAACCGCACCACGTCCGTGGCGACCTCACCGGACGCCGCCGCGTCCCGCAACTTCTCCACGTCCGCAAGGGAGATCTCGCCGTCCTCGTCGCCGTAGAGGCCGAGCCACGGGCAGGTCAGCTCGGCCGCCACCTCGACCAGCGACGGCAGGCCGTCGGACAACGGGGTGAGGATGCCGCCGCCACCGATCGTGACGGCCGCGCCGATGGTTCGGCTTCCCGCAACGACCATCGCGACCGAGCCGCCGAGGTCGAAGCCCAGCACGCCCATCCGGTCCGCGGACACGCCCTGCTCGCCCAGCCACACGAACGCGACGTCGGTGTCGGCGAGCACCGCGTCCCCGGACAGCCTGCTGACCTGGTCCGGCACGTCGCCGTCGGCCACCTCGTCGGCGTCGTGGTAGAGGTGGGGCGCGACCACGAGCCAGCCCTCGTCGGCGAGGGTGCCGACGAGGCCGCGCACGGTGTCCGTGACACCGCGGGCCTCGTGCAGGACGACGAGCCCGCCGCGGACGGCGTTCTCCGGCTCGGCGACGGTCAACCTCAGCTCACGGCCGTCGGTGAGCGGGATCGTCTCGGTCCGGGTCTGAGTCATCGGTCTACCTTTCCACGCCCAGGTGAACAGACGTCAACGTGACCAACCAGACGGACCAATGTCCCCCCGACCGCGTTTGACGGGATAACGTCCAGCTCAGGCCCGCAGCGGTGCAGGCCGGAAGGAGTTCTTCCCGATGACCGTGCGAACGCGCGCCGACCTGGACGCGCTGCCGTCCTACGTCCCCGGCAAGACCGTGCCGGGTGCGATCAAGCTCGCCAGCAACGAGGTGTCGGCCGGGCCGCTGCCCAGCGTCGTGCGGGCCGTCGCCGAGGCGGCGACCGCGATGAACCGCTACCCGGACACCGGGTGCACGGACCTGGTCGACCGGCTCGCGGACAAGCTCGGGGTACCCGCGGCCCAGATCGCGACCGGCAGCGGCTCGGTGACGTTGTGCCAGCAGCTCATCCAGGCCACCTGCGCGGACGGCGACGAGGTGCTGTTCCCGTGGCGGTCGTTCGAGGCGTACCCGCTGCTGACCCACGTCGTGGGCGCGGTGCAGGTGCGCGTGCCGCTCACCGGCGCGCACGGGCTGGACCTCGACGAGATGGCCGCGGCGATCACGCCGAAGACCCGGCTGGTGTTCGTGTGCAACCCGAACAACCCGACCGGCACCGCCGTGCGCGCCGACGAGCTGGAGGCGTTCATCGCCAAGGTGCCGAGCGACGTGCTGGTCGTGCTCGACGAGGCGTACAAGGAGTTCGTCGACGACCCGCACGTGCCGGACGGCGTCGAGTTCGCCAAGGTGCAGTGGGCTCAGGGGCGCACCAACGTGGCCGTGCTGCGGACGTTCTCCAAGGCCTACGGGCTCGCGGGCCTGCGCGTCGGCTACGCCGTGGCGTCCGAGCCGGTCGTGGAGACGCTCCGCAAGGTGTACGTGCCGTTCGCCGTGAACACGCTCGCCCAGGTCGCCGCGATCGCGTCGCTGGACGCCGAGGACGAGCTGATGGAGCGCTGCCGCGCGATCGTCGCCGAGCGGGGCCGGGTGCGCGGCGCGCTGCTGGACGCCGGGTTCGAGGTGCCGGAGTCGCAGGCGAACTTCGTGTGGCTGCCGCTGGGCGAGCGCGCGATGGAGTTCAACGAGCACTGCCTGGCGCACAAGGTCGTCGTGCGCGCGTTCGCCGGGGACGGCGCGCGGATCACGATCGGCGAGCCGGACGAGAACGACGCGTTCCTCGCGGCCGCGCGCTCCTGGTCAGCCCAGTAGGAGCTTCGCGATAGCGGCGAGGCCCACGACGACGATGACGGCGCGGAGGGCGGTCGGCGGCAGCTTGCGGCCGACCTTCGCGCCGATCTGACCGCCCACGACCGAGCCGAGCGCGAGCAGCAGCACCGGCAGCCACGCCACGTGGGCGATGAAGATGAACAGGATGCCCGCGACCAGGTTCACGAACGCGGTCAGCACGTTCTTCAGCGCGTTCAACCGCTGGAGGTGCTCGGTGATCAGCACGCCCATCATTCCCATCACCAGAACGCCTTGCGCCGCACCGAAGTAGCCGCCGTAGATCCCGCCTGCGAACACGCCGAACCACAGCAGCAGCCCGCCGTCCGCGGGCCGTTCGGCGGTCCGCTCGGCCAGCTTCCGGTTGAGCCACGGCTGGAGCACCACGAGCACAAGCGCGATGACGATCAGCACCGGCACGATCGCCGAGAACGCCTTCTCCGGCAGCGTGACGAGCAGGATCGCGCCGACGATCGCGCCGAGGATCGACGCGGGCAGCAGCCGCTTGATCCGCGCGCCCTGCCCCTTGAGCTCCTCGCGGTAGCCGAACGCGCCGCTCAACGACCCCGGCACCAGGCCGAGGCTGTTCGACACGTTCGCCACCACCGGCGGGTACCCGACCGCGAGCAGCACCGGGAACGTGATCAGCGTGCCCGACCCGACCACGGTGTTGATCCCCCCGGCGAGCACGCCCGCGACCACCACGGCGAGCATCTCCAGCGCGTTCACGCCATCCCCCACGGTCGTCCGGTCACAGCAGCACTATGCCCCTCGGCCACGCCGAGACGTCGGATGTGTGGCACGTGCGACAGTCCATCAGGGAGCCGACACGCAGAACTCGTTGCCCTCGGGATCGGCCATGACCGTCCACTCGATCTCGTCGTCCTCGACCCGCACGACCTTCGCCCCCAGTGCGACCAGCTCGTCCACGTCACCCTGCACGTCGATGTGCATCCGGTTCTTCCCGGCCTTGAACTCGGGCACCGGGTTCACCCAGATGAGAGGGCCGCGGCCTTCGGGGTCCTGGATCGGCACGGGCCAGTCGACGGGCCAGTCCTCGGCGACCTCCCGCCGCTCGTACCCCATCGCGGCACACCACCAGTCGGCGATGAGGTGGTGATCACCGGCGTCCAGGCAGAGGTCCTTGAAACGAGCCGTCATCCCCCCAACATGACAGGGGCGGCGCCGCACCGCGACACCACCCCTGTCAGTCGATCGACCGCCGTCAGGCGGCGGGCAGGACGTACACAGCGGGCACGTTCATGTCGCCCACCACCAAGCGGAACTCCATCCACCTGTTCGGGGCGAGCTGCCACGGCCCGGCGACCTCGGGCTTGTAGTAGCCGACCGGCACCTCGGTGAAGGCGAACCGACCGGTTTCGTCGCTCACCGTGCTCGCGACCGCTTCCCCCGTGTCGCGGGCGCGCAGGGTGAGTTGGACGCCCGCGACTGGAGTGCCGGGCGTGGAGAACCCGTGGTCCAGCAGCACCCGCCCACTCGCGTCCACGACCGCGCCCGGCACCTCGGCCCGGTCACCGGAGCGGGGAACGCCGTTGCCCATGCTCCTGCCGGGCCCGAAGGCGCACCCGACGGTGACGAACCCGACCGCCGCGGCCCCTGCGGGCAGCGGTGCGGTCACCTGGACGACCTTGGTCTCGCCCGCGTTGAGGGAAACGCCGGATCCACCGTCCTTCAGCGGCCCCCAGCCGTCGGTCGTGTTGTACAGCTCGGACTGGCTGCCCATCCCGCTGCACTCCGCGTAGACGACGGGAAGCGCGTCGCCGGTGTTCGTCAACGTCACCGTGATGCCGACGGTGTCACCGGCGGCGTAGACGTCCCGGTCGAACGCGACGGTGGCCTTCAGGGTGTCCGACAGCGGCCGGGCCGCCTTGCGGACGAGGTCGACGTCCGTGTTCAGGACGACGGTGAAGGCGTCCTCCGACGGCACCAGCCATCCGGTGTCACTGGTGTAGTACGCGCGGTAGACCCCGGTGGGGATGTCGGTGAAGCGCGCCTCGCCACCCGGTCCGGTGGTCGCCTCGTAGTCGCGCCCGCCCGCGATGTTGTTCGGGCCGAACAGGTGGACACCGACGCCCGCGACGCCCTCGCCGTCGTCGAACCCGTCGCTGCGGTTGGTGTCGCCGTAGACGAGGACCTTCGCGCCGCCCTTGCCGAACGTGACGCCCGCGGTGGCCTCGAAGGCGTTGTTCGCGAGTTGGGGTTCCAGCGAGGACGTCTCGACCGCGCCCTTGAACACCAGGCGATCAGCGGTCAACGGCCTGTTCACCGGTGCCGAGAAGTGCGCGACGTACTCGGCTCCCGCCTCGATCCGAACCCCTGGCCCGCCGATCCCCAGCTCCCCGTAGGACCGGGGGAAGAAGCCGGAACCCCCGCCGTCCTTGCTGATCCGCACTCGGTCCGCGGGCTTCTTGCCGACGTTCTTGACGGTGAAGGTCACGGACACCGTGTCGGCGGTGTCGTAGTCGGCCTTGTCGAAGGTGACGACGGGTTCGAGATCGGCCGCCGGAAACCCGGCCGACGCGGTGCCGGTGAAAAAGCCCCCCATGACCAGGGCCGTCGCGGTCGTGACCGCGGCGATTCTGGTCAGCACAGTGGAATGCAAGTGGTTCCCCCCATTTGTCGAACACAGTCCGCAGGGGTGGCACCGTGTGGTGCCACCCCTGCGGACAACCGGAAAACTAGTCGGCCTTCCCCTTGCGGCGGCGGCCCAGCAGGATCGCGCCCGCGCCGAGTGCGAGGACGAGGACGCCCAGCAGCGTGATGCCGATGACGCTGGCGCCGGTGTAGGCCAGGTCGTCCGCTGGTGGGGTTTCGTCGCCGCCGCCCTCGGCGGGCGGTTCGGTGGTGGTCTCGGGCGGGGTCGTGGTGTCGGGGTCGGTGACGTCCGGGCCCGGTTCCACGTGGATGTCGCGCTTGGTGTCGGTGCCGTGGACGATCTCGTAGAGGTCCTCGTCGACGACCTTCCACGGGCCGACGACGACCGGGCGGTAGCGGCCCGTCGGGACGTCGGTGAAGGTGAACTTGCCGTCCGCGTCCGTGGTGGCGCGGGCGATCGGGTCCGCGGTGTCCGGGTCGACGAGGACGATCTTCGTGTCGGCCACGGTGGTGCCGTCGGGCTTGAGGAGCGAGCCCGACGCGCCCGCCACGACGCCGGTGACCTTGGCGGTGTCGGTCGCGGTGAGGAACGACGTGCCGATCTTCGGGCCGAGGGCGCACTCGACCGTGACGTAGCCGCGGTCCTTCGCGGTCTGCGGGATGGTCGCGGTGACGTCCACGGTCTTCGTCTCGTCGACCGCGAGGTCGACGCCGGGGCCGTCGACCTTCAGCGCGCCCCACGCGTCCGTGTCGTTCGGCAGGTCGCCGATGCACCGCGCGATGACGGTCAGCGGCGCGCCGCTCTGGTTGGTCAGGGTGACCTTGAGAGAGGCGTCCGACTCGAAGCTGTCCGCGGTGAACTCGACGGACGCGCGCAGCTTGGGCGCGGTGTTCGGGTCCGGGACCTCGGCACCGGCGACGACCGTGAGGCTCGCGGCGGTCTCGGCCCCGCCGGTGACGTGGACGAGGTGGTCGATGCCGCCGGTCTGGGCGTCCTTCCACGGGCCGAGCACGACCACGTTCACGGTCCCGGCGGGCAGGCCCGTCAGGCTCCACGCGCCAGCGCTGTCGGTGGTCGCGCGGCCGAGGACGGCGCGGGTCGTGGTGTCCAGCGCCACGAGGGTCGCACTCGCCACGGCCTTGCCGTCGTTCTTCAGGTCGCCCTTCAGGTCGCCGACCGCGCCCACGACCTTGGCGCTGCCGTCCGCCTTCGCGTAGCCGGTGACGTTCGTGCCGTCGTTGCCGAACTCGCACGCCACGGCGACCCCGCCGTTGTTGTACGCGCCGTCCGGCACGACGTCGGTGACCTTGACGGTCTTCGTCTCGCCCGCGGCGACGGCGACGCCGGTCCCGCCGGGGGCGAGCGCGGCCCAGCCGGGGCCGGTGCCGGGGATCAGGTGGCCCGCGTCGGACCGGCAGACGGCGACGACGCCGGGCAACGGGTCCGCGCCCTTGTTCGCCAGCGTCACGGTGACGCCGACCTGGTCGGCCTTGGCGTAGCTCGCCTTGTCGAACTCGACCTTCGCGGTCAACGACTCGGTCACCGGTCGCACGGCCGCGAGGTCGAGGTCCGTCACCTCGCCCGACTTGACGGTGAACTCGCTGCTGCCGGGCTTCACCAGGAAGCCGTCGGTGCCGCCGAACGCCAGCCGGTACTTGCCCGAGGGCACGTTGCGGAAGGAGAACTGGCCCTTGCCGTCCGTCACGGCGGTGAGCGCGCCGACGCCGCGGACCTCGATGCCCGCCTTGCCCTCGGACTCGCCGCGCTTGCCGTTGTGGTCGGCGTCGACGTAGACGGTGCCGGTGACCGCGCCCACGGGGTTGACGATCTTCGTGGTCGCGGTGGCCCTGTTGTCGTCCGGGGTCGGGTCCACGACGCCGTCGGCGACGGCCTGGACGACGAGCGTCCCGACGACCTCGTTGCCGTTGGCGGGCTTGCCGACGACGACGGCGGAGACCTTGCCCTCGGGCTCGATCCGCTTCAGGTCCGCGAACGCCGCGGTCGTCTTGTCCGACGGGACGTAGTTGCCGGAGAAGGTGACCTTCACGCCCTCCGCGGCGACCGTGCCGACGTTCTCGACCGTCACCGTCGCGGCGAGGTCCGCGCCCGGCGGGTACTCCGCCTTCTCGTAGGCGACGGTCACCTTCAGGTCGGGCTCCTTGGCGGGCACGGCCGAGGCGACGCCGGTGAAGGCGCCCACCAGGAGCAGCGCCAGTCCGGCGGCGATCGTTGATCTTGCGGACACAGTGGATCCCCCCACGGGAACGTGCGTTGGTTCGTTCGGACTACTCGGTTTCGGGCTTGGCCCGACGTCGACGAACGACGATCACCGTAGCGGCTCCGCCGATGAGCACAAGGGCTCCGAGCGCCGAAAGTCCGATGATGCTGGCGCCCGTCGAGGCGAGGCCGGACGAGTCGTCGCCCGCGCCGTCGGACCCCTGCGGGGCGGGAGCGTCGGAGCTGGTGGGCGTCGGCGTGGCCGACGAGCTGGGCACGACCGTCTCGGGGTCGGCGACCTCGGGGCCCGCGACGACGGACAGGTCGTGCACGTGCGGCACGTCCTTCACCAGGCTGAACAGGGTGTCCTTGCCCGGAACGAGCTGCCACGGGCCGACCACGACCGGGTCGTAGCGACCGGCGGGCACGCCCTTGAACTCGAACTTGCCGTCGGCGTCGGTCGTCGCGCTGGCGACGGGGTGCGTGGTGCCGGTGTCGACGAGGACGATCTTGGTGGCCGCGAGCGGCTGGTCGCCGGTCTGCGTGAGGCGGCCGGACGCGTCGGCCGGGTCGCCGGGGACCTTCGCGGTGTCCACGGCCTGCGGGTAGCCCTCGCCGCCGTCGGTGTCCGGGCCGAAGAAGCAGGTGGCGGACACGAAGCCGTACGCGGACGCGCCCTGCGGGATCGCGGCCTTCACGTCGACGACCTTGGTCTCCCCGGCCGCGAGCGACACGCCCTTGCCCTCGTAGCGCAGGTCGCCCCAGCTCTCGTCGGTGTTGTACAGCTCGTACGACTCGCCCGGCCCGGTGCAGAACGCGTGCACGGTGGGGATCGCGTCGCCCTTGCTCTTCAGCGTCACCTTCACGCCGAGGGACTCGCCGGCGGCGTAGGAGTCCTTGTCGAACTCCAGCTTCGCCTCCAGCCGGTCGCCGACGCCCCGGTCGGCCTTGCGGATGACCTCGACCTGCTTGCCGGTCTCGACCTTGACGTTCAGGTCCGGCGTCACGACGAACGCGCCGACGCCGACGTAGGTCGCGCGGTACGAGCCCGTGGCCAACCCGGTGAAGACGGCCTTGCCGTCCGCGCCGGTGGTCGCGTCGTACTCCTTCGCGCCGCCCGCCGGGCCGATGAGGTGCACCTTCACCCCGGCGACGCCCTCGCTCGCGTCGACCTTGTTGTTGCTGTTCGCGTCGCTGTAGACGGTGAACCCGGCCGAGCCGGCGCCGAACGTGACGGCGGCCTTCGAGGTGAACGAGTTGTTGGTCTTGTTGGCCTCGGCCGACCCGGTCACCACCTGGACCTGGAGCACGATCTGGCCGTCCACGACCTGCGTGACCTTGCCGCTGAGGTGCACGACCTTGCTCGCGCCCGCCTCGATGCGGACGCCGGTCGACGTCTGCTCCATCCCGGCCCACGAGCTGATCTCCGGCCGGAAGCCCGACGTGCCGCCGCTCGTGCCGACCCGGACCTTGTCCGCGGCGGCCGACCCGACGTTCTTGACCGTCATGGTGGCCGTGACGGTCTCGCCGGAGTCGTACGACGCCTTGTCGAACGCCCCGGTCACCTCGAGGTCGGCCCCTGCGGGCTGCGCGACGGCAACGCCCCCGAGCGAGAGCGCCAGCGCGGCTATCGCGGCGCCGATTCCGATCATGGTGCGTGTCGACAAGAGCGAGCCTTCCCCCGAAGTGCGGCCGGGCGGTCGAACGGCCATCCCCCGAGGCCACCGCTTGCTGGGGCGGATTACCCCGCCTGGTAGACCAATCGTTGTGGCCCGCACGGCCGTTACCCCTGTTGCATTGCGATCAGCTCACGACGCCGTTCCACCCGAGAACGCCGAACGGCACGCCCGCCAAATAGCCGTGAATTCCCGCAAGCGGATAGGGGATCATGGATTCCGGCAGGGCCTCCCACCGGAACCAGCCGATCTCGTAGCACTTCTCCGGCTCCCGGTTGACGGGCTCGCCGCTCCACGCGCGCGCCTCGAAGAACAACCCCATCCGCGACGCCACCCCGTCCCCCTGGACGTGCGCCGTGTGCACGAGCCGCAGGTCGTCGACGTCGATCCGCACGCCGACCTCCTCGTCGGCCTCGCGCGCCACCGCCTCCAGCACGGACTCGCCCGCCTCCAGCTTCCCGGCGGGCAGGTGCCACATCCCGTCCCCGAACGCGCCGCGCCGCTTCGACAGCAGCACCTCGCCGTCGCGGACGAGCAGCACGTGGACGTCGATCACGATGAGCCAGTCGGACATCGCCGCAGTGTCCTGGATGCTCTTGCGGTGCGTAACCACGAGCCCTCCGCCTACGACTGCCCGATGTGCCGCCTGGTGGCGGGCAAGGACACCCCGATGACCCCGGCCGAGGCGGTCGTCTACCGCGACGACCACACCACCGCCCTGGTCTGCGGCAAGTGGTGGTCCGCCAGCCCCGGCCACCTCCTGGTCGTGCCGACGACCCACGTGGAGAACCTCTACGACCTGCCAGACGACCTCGCCGCCCCGCTCCTGCGCACGGTCCGCCGCATGGCCGTCCTGCTCAGCACCGCGGACGGCTGCGACGGCACCTCGATCCGCCAGCACAACGAACCGGCGGGCGACCAGGACGTCTGGCACCTCCACATTCACGTCTTCCCGCGCTGGCACAACGACGACCTCTACGGCCGCTCCGACGACATCCACCTGCCCACAAAGGAAGAGCAGATCGCCCGCGCCGAGGTGCTCCGCAAGGCCCTCTGACCGGCCGGTGGCAGGTACTCCGCCGTCAGGCGGACCGGCACACGCCCGTAGGCGGTCTCCTGGCCAAGGAGGTCACACGCCTCCGACCGGGGCGACCACACGCCCGCGAAAGGTCCCCCGGCCAGGGGGACCCCTGATTTTTACGTTACGGCAGGGGTACGACAGTTTTCGGTGACCCGGTGTTGATCAAGCCACTGCCAGCGCGTTTCACCCCCTGACACGCCCGTGGGC